>CAMZOE010000085.1 GCA_947330515.1 uncultured Mycoplasmataceae bacterium | reverse complement strand
TTTACACTACTGAAGATAAAAAAGATGAAGTAGAGGAAAAAATTATTCTTGAAGTAAAAAAAGCTGCAAAAAATGAAAAGAAAAAAGATAAATCAGCTAAGGAAAAGCAATCAACATCAACAGAAGATAATGAAGCTAAATTAGTTGATTCTTCTAAAGAAAATGAAGAAGTAAAAAATAAATCAAATAAACAAAAAACTAAAATAAAAGCAAAGAAAACAAAAAAAACAACAAAAATTAATAAAAAAAATTCCAAATCAAAAACAAAATATAAAGATGATATTGATGTGGAAAACATTAATTTTGAAGATGTTGAAGAATTTGATAAAGAAATTTTTAATAAACCGGATTTTTCTCTTGAAGAGGCAAAATCAACTTTAGAACATTTAAGAAAAATAGAACTTTCTTTAAATAATCAAGCAAATCAAAAAGATAATAAAAATAAAAAATAAAGTAATGTAACAATAGGGAGAAAATTATGATGAAAAAAGGGAAATTTCTTTTCTCAAGTTTATTATTGGGAACGATTGTTCTTGGTGGAGTAATTGGAGCAGATAAATCAATTTTTAATGTTGATAGCTCCCAATTAGAAAATAATACTAATGAAAGTAAGGACAAAATAAACTTAGATATAAGTAATTCAAAAGATGAAGGTGATACTTTACATATTAGTTCTGTTGAAGATTTAAAAGGAATATCAACAGATGAAGAAGATACAAAAATAGTTCTAGATAATGATATTGAAATTAATAATAGTGATTTTGATCAAGAGGATGCTTCATCAATAAAAAGTCATTTTGCTTCTTTTGATGGTGGTGGACATACTCTTTCGGTAGATGATTCCTTTCGAGGAAACTTCAATTTATTTGAAAAAATTACAATAAATAGTTCTTTTACAATTAGTAATCTTAAACTTGATGGTTTTATTACCTTTGCTAATGAAGTTGATTTAAATGAAGATGCAGAACTTATATTAGAAGATATTACGATAACTAATTTTAATCAAGGAGGTCATTCTAAAAATAATAGTTTTTTTAAGGAAATTTATTTAGACGATAATTTAAATTCAACATTTAATGTTGATAATTTTACTTTAGAAAATTCTGTTTTTGATAAGTTTGAAGGTAATCTTTTAGTAAAAGAATTTTCCATTGGGGATAATAGTAATTTAACTTTTAATTTAAAGAATATAAATCTTAATAATAATATTTTTGAATTAAAGAAAAATATTAGTAGTTTCTCACTTTTGGTTTTTTTAAATAATAATTCAAGTTTAAATGATAGTTTAATTTTAAATTTTAAAAATATAATTATTCAAAAAAATATTTTTAAAATTCCTTTATCAGCTTTATCAAAAGCACAATTAAATTTGTTTAGTGTTGAACAAATTTCAACAAACAATCTTGTTAATAATAAAATTGATAATATTTTATTTCTAAATAATGATCTTGAAAATATAGATGAAGTAGAAATTATTTTTCCTAAAAATGGTTTTAAAGATAGTAAATCTAAAATTTCTTTTTTATCTTCCAAAAACATAATGTTTGTTGGTAAAGTGTTACCTCAAAATTTTCTTTTAACTGATATAAGTACTTTTGAAGGGGACAAAACAAAAAACCAATTATCTACTCAAATATCTTTAAAAGAAAGTGTTGAAGATGATAAAGAAACTTTAAATAACATTGAAGATATAGCTTTAAATGAAATGAATTTAAGAATTATTATTGATAATAATGATGAACTTAAAAGTATTGATTCAACTTATCAGGAAATAGAAAAATTATCTATTACAAAAACTAAAAAAAATATGGTTAATCAAATGAGTTTTTCTTCTAAAATATTCTTAAATAATGAACTTGCTGCCAATGTAACTAATAGATTACAAAATGTTACATTAAAATATCTTGACGATAATAATGAATATATTCCTCTTGCTAAAATTGATCAAGTTTCATTGACAGAAACATCAATTGATGAAAATACTGTTTTAACTTTTGATATTAATAAAAAAAGTCATAGATTAACTAAAGAAGAAACTGAAAATAAAACTTTTAAAATTAGTTTTAATTATGAATTAAATCAATCACTTACTTTTAATTCCAAAGAAACATTAATACATTCTCAAGAAATTGCTATTTCCAAAAAATCACTATATGATTATGAAAGCAATGAATGAAAAAAAGATGTTATTGATGTTTTAAATTCTCCTTTTGAAATATCATGATATTGAATTATTTTAATAATTTTAATCATTACTATCTTATCGATAATTTTTGTTTTATTTGTCATTTGATTTCAAAGAAAAAATCCTTCTAAAACTACTTCAAAAACAAAAAATAGTAAAGAAAAATTAGCAACAGAAGGAAGTTTAAGTAAAATAAAAAGTAATTATAAAGTAGAGTTTTTTTATGATGAAGAAAATGAACCATATTACTTTGATCCGATTAAAAATGAATATTTATATACTACAGATGATAAAAAAGATGAAGTAGAAGCGAAAATTATGCTTGAAGTAAAAAAAGCTCTTAAAATCAAAAATAAACAAGAAAAAAATCGTGCAAAAAAAGAAGCTTCTAAAGAAAAAAAAGCTTTAAAAACATCAAATCAGAAAAAATCTTCTTTTAAAAATTCAAAATTAAAAATGAAAAGAAATTCACGTCAAGCAAAAAATGATAATAAATCAGAAGAAGAAACTCCAAAAAAACTAACTCCAGCACAATCATCTTATGAAAAAATTAACAAACTTATTGCAAATGATGATTTAATAGACTAGTTATAAAAATTCATAAAAAAGGTACAAATATAAAAAAAGTACCTTTTTTTAATATGTTATAATTTCATTATATAAATGTAGTAGTCTATAAAACATAAAAAAAGGAAAGAAAATGTTTAATAAAAAAGAAAAAAAACAAAAAAAAGCCGATCAAAATAAATTTAACAAAAAAGAGAAAAATAGTAAAAAAAATAACAGTGTTGAAAATAAAAACTTTATACAAGGAAATCAAAATGTTGCAACGAACAACAATACATTAAAAACGCCTTCTCAACAATCACAAAATTTCAATAAAACGAATAATTATTCAATACCTCAAACACCAATAAATAAAGAATATAGTACAAGTGAAAATAATCCAAATTTAACATCAAATAATGATTATTCATATACTCAAAAAGATAATTCTCCTAGTGCTTCATCAACAGTTGGATATAATAACAATCAAAGTTCAAAAAGTACTTATTATCCTTCTAATGGTAGTTATTATCCTTCTTCAAATACAACACAAACAACAAGAAGTAATAGATATTCATCAACCTTAGCAACAAATAAAATTAATAATGATAGTGTTTCAACAAATACAAGTGTTAAAACAACAGGGAGTAATGGATATTCTTCATTTCCAACAAATACAATTAATAATAATGTTTCAAGTACTTCAAATACAAGTGTTAATAAAACAACAGGAAGTAATGGATATTCATCAGTTCCAACTAATAAAATTAATAATGATAATGTTTCAAGTGCGAGTGTTAAAACAACATGAAGTAATGGATATTCATCAACTCCAACAACAAATACAATCAATAATAATGATACTTCAAGTGTAAAATATTCTAATAATACTTATGTGAACAACGAATATAAAGATTTATATTCAAATAATACATTAAGTTTTGAAACTGAAACTAAAACAGAAGAAATCAATAATGATTCTTCAATTTATGAAAAAGATGCATTAAACAATGAATATAGCGAATATGATTCAACAACTTTTAGTAGTGAAGAAGAAACAGAAGAAGTTGATTATTATGAAGAGTTACATTCTTTTTTACAATTGGAAGTAAAAGATATTACTGAAGCAACTGTGATTAAATTTGAAGAACAATTAGAAAAATTTTTCACTGCTTCTGAAGCTAATAATTTTGATTTCAAAAAACAAACAGATTTAATTAAAGAAAATAAAAAAGCTATTGATATTAATTTTTCTAAAGAACTTGATAATGAAACATTATTAAAAAATATTAAATCTCGTGTAAATAACATTTTAGAATTTAATTTAAAAAATACTAAGATTACACTTGCTTTAATTAATATTTTAGAAAAAATTGAAGAACAAGGTGAACAAAATAGCCTTAAAAATTTCGAAGAAAAACTAAAAAATATTCAAGGAAACATTGTTGATTCAATTTCACTAAAACTTGATTCAATTCAACGTACTTCTTTAAACAATAATATTGATAGTAAGATTGTTATCAAAGAAGTTACAAAAACTACTGATGAAATTATTAAATTAGCTAAAAATTTAGATAAAAAAATTGACAATAATAATAAAGAAATTTTAAATTTACCAAAATCAACTGTTATTGAAAATATTGTAAAAGAACTAGAACTAAAAATTTCAAAATTAGATCGTACTTTGAAAAAATTTGAAATTGAGTTAGAGAAAAAAATTGTTCTTATTTCTAAACAACTTAATTTAGAAATTGAAAAAACACATATTAATCAATTAAAACAAATGAATGAATTTACCAATCAAATAGAAACGAAAATGAATCAACAAATTGTTTCAATGGAAAAAATCTTTAAAGAAACATTATCAGAGCAAGAAAAACTTATCAATAAGTTAACTAATAAAAATGATGAAATTGCTAAAAAGTTTTTCGACACTAATATTTCAGAATATGATGAGTATTCGTTAAGTGAAGAAAATGTTAGTGCTTTAAAATGATTGTTAACTAAAAGTTATGTTATTGAAAAAGACATCATAAAAGATGAAGAAGTTTTAAATTCATTAAAATATTTAAGTAACTTAAATATTATTTCTGTTGGTTGAAGAGAAGATTTAGTTGAATCTAAATTACCAACTATTACTTATTGAATTGATCCAAAAAATTCTGATCGCATAAGATCATTAATTGGTAGATGAGAATATGTTAAAATTGGTCGCTCATTAAAAGAATCTAATAAAGCCGCAACTCCTAAAAAAACAACAAGAAAAACAAAAAAAGCATAATTATTTAAATTAAAAAAATAAAACTCATTTCTTATAGAATTATAAGAAATGAGTTTTTCTTTATTTTTTTAAAAAAGATACAAATACAAAAAGTTTGTATTATGATACATTTTTAATTAGTAAAAAAATTTTTAGAAGAATAATAATATGTAATCTTATAAAGAATAAAATTATAGATATTTATATCTAAATTATTGTAGAAAAAAACTTATATTTTTTAATTGTATGCATTTTTATTAATTTAATACTTTTATAAAAGATAAATTTTTATCCTATTAGAAAGTATTATACAATTATATTAAGAGGGTTTTATTTGGTTATAAAAATTTATTTAAAAAGGAGCACATTAGGTGAAGTTTCAAAAAAAACTTATTTCTTATATAGAGATGGATGTTAATGTTAATATTACAGGTGAACGTGAAGCATTTTATAACTATATTAAAGAAACATTAAAAAAACCATTATTTATAATTGATTTTGAAGCGTGAACAAATGAAGTTTTTAATGAGAATAATAAAGAAAAATTAACAAAATTTGAGCAATTTAATTTTAATAAAATTGCATCTTTTCCTATTTCAGTAAGAATATCTAAGATAAATTTATTAGATAGAAAAAAAGATTTTTCTTATTTTAAAGCTTTCATGAATGATAAAAGAAATTTTGAAGTGATTTGAAACGAATATATTCTTGATAATTATGATGGTGAGCAGGTAGTATTATGAGGAGGAGAAATAGAAAAACATTTTTTTCTTCATATGGTTCCTTATACTCATCAAAGAAACTTAAAAAAACTAAAATCTTTTTTTGATTTCTTTGATTTTCAAGATATTTTTAATTCTACTATTTTTTTAGATCGTATAGCATTAATAGATGTTAAAAAAACAAAACAAAAAAATTCTTCTAGAACAATTATGGTAATTAAAGAAATCATTAGTTCTATATTAGAAGAAACAGAGATGTCTTCTGTTGCTTTTAAACATAGAAGAAAAGAAAAAGAGTTTTATAGAGTTGATACCTATTTTAATCGTAATTTAAAAAG
>CAMZOE010000084.1 GCA_947330515.1 uncultured Mycoplasmataceae bacterium | reverse complement strand
TTTTAAATTTTTATCTTCTCTTTGTCTTTTTCTTAATCTTGTTTTTGATTTTAAATTTAGTTTTTGCATATATTTTAGCGTTGTTTTTTCTGAGATTACAATGTTTCTTTTGTTTAAAAGAATAATAAATTTATATCCATATGCTTTTCTTCTTTCATGGAAAGCATTATGGATTATTTTAAGTAGATTTTTATCATAATGATAAGTTTCTTTTTGACCTTTTCTCAATCAATAATTATAGCTTTGTCTACTTACTCCTAAAATTTTGCATAAAAAAGTTTTATTAATAAATTTTTTAGTATCTTTGGAATTTTTAGAATCATTTTCTTCTAATTTGTCTTTAATTATTTTATATTTATCACTATTATTTTCAGGAATATTTTGATCTTTGAAATTTTCATAATATCATTCAAGTTGCTCTCTTGTTAGATTACTAGCATCTGGTAATTTTCTTTTTTTAATTTTCGGTCTTCATGATGATTTTTTATTATTAAGTCCTATTATTCCTTCATTTGTTAATTTTTTATCTCACAATTTTATTAATCGTTTTTGTATTTCTATTTTATTTGATTTACTTTGGTATTTTTCGATTATTTCTTTTGCAAGAAAAAAAGTTGATTCATCATTTCTATATCTTATTACATAATTATATTTAATTTTTCAATTTAAATGTTTCATTCTTTCTCCTTTTTTATTAAAAATAAAAATTCCACTTGATATTTCAAGTGGAAAAAATGTTTATCCCGGTTTATGATATTAATTTTTTAATTTTATTCTTTTTGAGTTACTGGTGAAATTACTACTTCTCTTATAGTAACATTTTTTGGTTGTTCAAGAACATAAACAACAGAATTAGCAATGTCTTCTGCATGAATAAATGCATTTGATTGATCTCTTCATTCTTCATAACCTTTTTTTATTTCTGTATTAGTTGTTCCTTCAAGTAAATTAGTTTTAACAACTCCTGGTGAAATTAAAGCTACTCTTATTCCATGTTCTGCTACTTCTGCTCTAACAGTTTCACTATATCCTCTAACTGCATATTTTGTTCCGCAATAAATTGAATGATTATCAAAACCTTTTATTCCAGCGATTGAAGCAATATTGATGATAGTTCCTTCTTTTTTATTAAGCATTGTTTTTAAGGCTATTTGTGTACCATAAACTACACCTTTGAAGTTTATATCAATCATTCTACTCATAACATGATGTGATTGTTTATCAGCTTTTTCAAGAATCATAACACCAGCATTATTAATCATATTTCCAATAGGTCCAAATTTTTCTTCACCTAGTTTAATTGCATTAGATAATGCTTCATAATTTGTAACATCAACTTCACTAAACATTACATTTTCTTTAATTTCTTTTTCGATAATATTTGTTTTAAGATCTAAAAGTAAAAGAGGATAACCAAGATTATGTAATTTTAAAGCAATAGCTTTTCCGTTTCCTGAATTTGCCCCTGTTATTACAGTTAATTTTTTTTCATTCATATCTTTCCTTCTTTTTATTTTATATAACTAATTGTACCTTTTTCTCTAATTTTTTTAAAATTTAGAGCAAAGAAAAAATACTCAAATGTTCCTAGAACATCTAAGTATTTTTCAGCAACAACAAAGTAAGAGAGAAAACTTTGTTATCTATTATATTGTTGATAAGATATAAAACTCATTTTGTATTGCCATGTAAAAAATTGAAACAATAATTAAACAAATAAACAATTAAAGTAAAGTAATTAAGAAAGTAAATTGAAATAAATATATTAACACAATCGCAAGATTATGTTTATAAAAGTTAAACAAACAAATAAACCAAAAAGTCCCCAGGACCTAATAAACCAAATTTTGTCTAATATTTTATATTAAATAGAAATGATATTTTTTATCTTATCAACATAATTATACACTATCTTTTATATTTTTAATTTTTTTTTAAAATTTTTTTGTAAGATAGCAATTTCTTCATCGTATGAAGGAGTTGTTTTATCAATTCATGGAGTTTCTAATAAAAAAGGTAATCCAATAAATTCTTCTTTTGTTGTTAACTGTTTGAAAAAATCTAGACCAATAAAACCTTTAGTTAAGTTATTGTGTCGATCTTTGCCACTACCTTTTTCATTTTTTGAATCATTAATATGAAAAGCTTTTAAATATTTTAATCCAATAGTATTATCAAATTCTTTTAAAACTTCATCAAAATTTTCTTTGATATCATAACCACCATCTCAAATATGACAAGTATCAATACAAACACCAATTCTTTTTTTATCTTTTATAAGATCAATGATAGCTCCAATTTCATCAAAGTTTTTTCCTATATAACTACCTTTTGTCATCATTGTTTCAATTAACAATGTTACATCACTATCTTTAGTTGCTTCAATAACTTCATTAATAGAAGTAGCTAAAATTTTGATTGCTTCATTAGCATCGGTTTTTAAAGCACTTCCGGGATGAAAATTAATATATTTAATTCCTAATCTCTCTGTTGTTTTTATGTCTTGTATCATCAATTCAATTGAAAATTTTCGATTTGATTCATTGATAGGATTTGCCATATTTACTAAATATCTTGCATGAACAACAAATTTTTCAATATCAATATTATTTTCTAAAGCAAGTTTTTTTGCTTCTATAATGTTTTCATCTGTTACTTTAGCAATTGCTCTAGATTGAGGTGGACCTACAAATAGTGCTGCTCCAGTAGCATTAACTCTAATCATCTCTTTGATTACTCCTACAAAATAATCACTTGAAGCACTAAAACGAAAATGTGCTCCCACTATTAATTCTTTTTTTTCCATTAGACCCTTTTTTTCACTAAATTAATTTTGTTTTTATCCGCAATATTATGAAGCTTTTGCAATTCTTTTTCATTTACTAATGAATATATTTGTCCTTGTTTGTTAAAACTTCTATTTGTTCTTCCAATTCTATGCATATAATAATTATTATCAAATGGTAAGTCAAAATTAATAACATGAGTAATATTTAATAAATCAATTCCTCTTGCCATTAAGTCTGTTGTAACCAAGTAAACAATTTTATCATTGTTTAAATTTTTTAATAAACGTTTTCTTTCTCTTTGCGATAATTCTTTATTAAAAAAAGCAACATTTATAAATCCTTCTTTTTCTAAAAATTTAAAAACTTTGTAAACTTCATCATTTTTATTAACGAAAATAATTGCTAGATATGGATTAATAAAATCACTATTTAGTAATTTTTCTAAAACTAAAAATTTACTTCTATCATCTGTTTTTATATAGTAGTTAGTAATTGGTTTCTCAAGATTAACATTTACTTCTGTAAAAATATTAGTAAAAGTTTTAGAAACCATCTTTTTAATTTCTTGATTTAAAGTTGCTGAAAAAATAGAAACACTAATTGTTTTTTTTAGATTTTTTTGATAAAAATCAAATAATTCTTCAAATGAACCAAAATCAACAACCATATCAACTTCATCAATAATAATTCCTTTTACCTCACTAAGTGAAGTTGGCTTTAATTTATGAATTTCAGTAATTCTTGATGGAGTAGCGACAATAATATGACTTTTACCATATTTTTTCATCTCTTCATTTTTTTCACTACCACCAATTAATAATTGAGTTTTAAGTTCTTGATCTAAAAATTCATTAATTTTAGTAATTTCTTTTTTTATTTGAATTCCAAGTTCTCTTGTTGGTACAAAAATAATATATTGAGTTTTATCTAAATTAAAATCAATATTAGTAATAATTGGTAGCAAAAAACTAAAAGTTTTCCCTGATCCTGTTGGCGCTTTAACTAAAACTGATTTTTCTTTTAATAGTAAAGGAATTGTTTTATCTTGAACAGGAGTGAAGTTTTTAAAATTTTTTGATTTTAAAAATACTTTTAAAGTATCTAAAATATTAAATGCTTGAATATCCATTTTCTTCAATCCCTTCTAAAACTTTAATTTCAGGAATTAAATTATTAAGAAAATTTCTTGTTTTTTCTTTAAAAATGTTTTCTGAAAAATGTCCTAATTCTAAAACATTTATATTCATTTCATTTGCATATACTCATTGATGTCATTTCAATTCACCAATAAGAAAAAGAGAATCTTGAAAATTATGATCATAAATAATTTCTCCAGCAGCTCCTGAACCAATAACAATATTAGTAAAAGTTTTATTACCAATGATGTTAGTTCTTAATTGATAATTAATTTTTAATCTTTCTTTTATTTCTTCAATTAATGCAACAGAAGTTTCAAATTTTTCTTCTCATTTCCCAATTATTGCTTCATTATTATCTATTGTTTTCATTTCTGATAACATTAGTTTTTTCCCTTGAGAAAAAGCAAGAGAATTAATTCCAAAATCAATATTTGTATGAATAATAAAAACATTAATGTTTGCTTTTTCAATTAAAGATAATTTACTTTTTAACATGATGTTTTCTTTTACAACAATTTCTTTTTCTCCAAATATTAAAGGATGATGAGCAATAATCATATCGATTTCATCATTAATAGCTTGCGATATAGTTTCAAGTGTTATATCTAGTGTGACTAATATGTTATTTACTTCATCTTTTCCTGTCACTTGTAAACCAATAAAATCTTCTTTTCAAGCATTATTTGGTTTATATTCTTTTTCTAATAAAGAAATTATTTTCTCTCTTTTCATTTATTTTTTCTTTCTATTTTTATTTGTAATTTCAAAATCAATAAGTAGTCTTTTAGCTCATTTATGATATTTTAAATGTTCATTTTTATTGGATTTTTGATAAAGATCTCAATAATAATCTCTTTTTTTTATGTAATAATTTTCTACGTTTTCATCATCAAAAATTTTGTTTTTTAATTTTGGTCCTAAAAATTGATTTTTTGGAAGCATAAAACTAAATTTTGTTTTTTTCGCAACAATAATAAGATTATTAATATTTTTTTCTTTTACTATTTCTTCGTCAATAATTTTATAATTCAATGAAGAAAGTGCTCTTCTTAAGTTAGTTTCATGATTTGTTGGATGTAAAATTAATTTTGATTTAACTTTTTCACCATCTTTATTTTTACCTTTAAGGATTTTTGCAATAGTATTTCCACCTAATCCAGCAATGATAATCGTATCAATTTCTTTTAAATGTTTAACATTTTGAACACCATCAGATTTATAAACTTCAAATTTTCCATTTAAATCATGTTTTTTTATATTTTTAATTGCCGATTGTAAAGGTTTATCATTATTATCAACAGCAATAATATTTGTTGTTATCCCACTTTTATATAAGTAAATGGGTACATATGCATGATCTGTACCAATATCTAAGACTTTTTCATTTTTTCCAACAAATGAAATGATTTTATCAATTCTTTTACTTTTCATATTACATTTCCTTGAAATGTTTTAGGTCTTTTGAAGCTTTATCTTTTAATTTTTTCATTGCTTTTGCTTCTATTTGACGAATACGTTCTTTAGTAACACCAAACATTTTTCCAATTTCTTCAAGGCTTTTATATTCACTTATTCCATTTTCATCAACATTTAAACCATTTCTTAATCTAATAACTTCTACTTCTTTATCATTTAAATATTTTGGTAATATTTCATTTATTTTAGTAAATATTTCTTGGTTTGTTGTGTAATTTAAAGGATTTTCTATTTTTTTATCTTCAATAAAATCACTTAAATGACTTTCTCCTTTAACAGAAATTGATTT
>CAMZOE010000083.1 GCA_947330515.1 uncultured Mycoplasmataceae bacterium | reverse complement strand
AGAATATAAAGTTATTAAAAGTAAAAATTTTCTTATTATTGCAATAAAAACTTTTTAGAAACACTATTATTCCTTTTAGTAAAAAATTAATTTAAACTTTTTTTATCATAAAACTAAAATAGATAAAACAACTTAGAACTAGATAAACAATTAATTTTATTTTTCCCTTTTAATTAACAAAAAAAACACTACTTTTTTTTGTTATAAGTAGTGTATTCTTCGTATAAAAAGTTTTTTTAAAGTTTTATCAATTTTTTTTCAAATAGATATTTAAGTTAAATTTGACGATAATTTATTATTTCATTATTTCAAACTAGGTTTAAATTTGATTCAACAAAATCTTCTTGTGCTTTAATTATCTTTTTTTCATATTCTATTTCTGAAAAGTTTTTTAAATGGTTTATTGTTTTGTCTTTCTTAAAGCCACATAAATCTAACATAAGTTCAAATCTATCTTTTTTAATTCAATGTTTAATTAATGCAAATACAAAATCACTAAATTCTTTTTTAGCATCTTCTAGATTATCTGATTCAGAGTTTATAACCAATTTCATTTTTTTATTTGTTAAAGTATAGTAATTATTTTCTTTTTCTATAACTACTTCTAAAATAAGAAGTACTTCTTTTCTTATAAAAAGTAGTTCAGTTCATTTTGTTTTTGTGTCAAATTTCAATTTATTCCCCTTTATAAAATAAAATTTTTCTTTTTTAAAAAATAATTTTCATTATATATATTATATAATAATTTTTTTATGCCCCTAGACAATCTTTTTTTATATTGTTTTCGTTAATACATTTTTTTAATATTATTTTTTCTAATTTCATCGCTTTTGAAATATCTTTTATAGCATCTTCAGATATTAAATCTCTATGAAAATTAATCGAAGGTATTAAACAATAATTATTAGTTTTTTCATTAAAATATTCTCATTTTTCATGCTTATTACCACTAACAAGTGTTCAATAAGGATGTCTATTTAATCATTTTTTTAATTTATCTTTGTTAATTTTGTTTCCCATTTATTTTAATTCCTTTCCTTAATTAAAAAACATTAATTTCTAAACTACAATGGAGAAACTTTTGAGTTTAAAGATTACTTTAAATCAAATATTTATGTGATATTTTATATCTAATATAATCATAAAATCTTACATTATAATAATACATTAATATCATGATTACTTAAAAATTAGTTCCTTTAAAAAAAACAAGAATTAAAACAAAAAAGTGAGTAAATATATTAAATATTATAAATAACAATAAAGATTTTGTATAAACTTTTATCTTTTTGTAACTTAACTTCCATTTTATTTAACATTTGTGACTAAAATGAAACATGATTATTTTAATAGAAAAAAAATAAACAGCTAGAATCTATTAATCTATTAACTTAATAATATATAGAATAAACATAATATTATAAATCTTCTTCTTGATCATTATAGCGATAATATCTTCTTCTATCTTTAATGTATTTAATTGAAAAATAAATAGCAAAAATTAAAACTATTGTTAAAAAGATCCCTAAATCGATTCATAAAGCCATCCAGCTATTATGATGTGGTTCTGGTGGCGGAGAAGGAAGATGAAAATCATAAACAACATTATCTAGATAGCTTATATAACCTTCATAAGTAAGAAATGAAGATTCACTACCACTTTTTAAAGTAATGTTAAATGAATTAATTTCTTTTATGAAAGTATTAGGATTAATACTTTCATTTGAATAGGAATCTCCTCTTCATTCAACAAGCAACTCTCCTTCTTTGATAGTTCCATTTTCATTATCAAAGTCTTGTCCATTTTCAAAAATATCATAATTATCCGAATTAATATATTCATTCATAGCATCTAAAGCTATTTTATTTAAATCATTTTTAACATCTTTAAATCGATAACTATCTTTTTCTTTATCACTAAGATTATTAAAATAATCATCTAGATTTTTTTGAAGATAAAAATCATAATTAACATCTAGAATTAAATCTGAATCACTAAAATATCTTAAATCAACTCATTCCATACTTGCACCATTTCAATTTGTTCCTGTAGAACCAACAACTTTATTGGTGCTTGTTCCTGATGCAGTTATATAACCTTTAGAAATAGAAACTAATTCATCGTCTCTACTATCAAATAAAAAGTTAAAATCTTCTAAAGATAAATTTACTTTATAAACATCATCAAAATTTTTAACAAACGATTCCTTAATTGTTTCTTTTAAACTTTTTGTTTGTTCTTTTCCATCTTTATTTAACTTACTAGAAATACTAATTCTATTAATTGGAATCCTACTTCCATATCATCGAACTACATCATCCCAAACTTTAAAATTAAAGTAAAATCATTCATCAGTTTTATAATCTATTGTATCTAAATCAAAGATA
>CAMZOE010000082.1 GCA_947330515.1 uncultured Mycoplasmataceae bacterium | reverse complement strand
GTCTGAATCTATTAACATTTGTGACTGAAATGAAACCATTAACAGAAAAAAAGCTCTAAAAGCCTTTAAAATAAGGGTTTTAGAAGGGTGTTTTGCAAAAAAGTTTTTTATTTCTTTACTTTTTTGACTATGTTTTACCCCTAAAAACCATAAGTTTTAAAAAACTTTCTGGAAATTTTTGTTAAAAATTAGCTATTTTACAATCATAAATTTATAGATGACTAAGTTGTTTTCAATTGTTTTTTAAACAAAAGAAAACTAATAAAATTATACACAAATTTATTAGTTTTTTTATTTATAAAAATTAAAAATAGATTAAATTTGCTTCTTTATTATCGAGATCAATAAAACTAAAATTAAGATCATAACAATATTCTTGAAAGTAGTCTTATATTTATATCAAAGCTAATTAAATTAGCTTTTTTTATTTTCTAAATTTATCTTATTATAAAAAGAAATTTAGAAAATAAAAAAAGCTAGAACATGCTAGCTTATTGTTTCATTTCAGTCACAAATGTTAATAGATGACTTTGTTATTTTACAATAATTAAAATAACAATTTTATTATAACAATTTTTTGTCTATAAAAATAATTATTTTTTTACAAAATAAAAAAACTATAATAAATATTATAAAAAAATCGAAAAAATGATCTTTTTTACATTTCTTTCCTGTTAACATTTGTAATTATATTGAATTAAAAAATTAATTTCATTAGAAGATAAAGTTTGATTCTATTAAAATTTATTACCGAAATGAACCTCATGTAAAAGAATAGATATCAAATATGTTTAATAATTTAAAAGAAAAAAATATAATTTTAAACATTCAATGTGAAAAAAAGAAATATACGAGATAATTGTCCGATTAAATATTTTCTTTAAATTTTAAAACAAGAATATTTAAATTCTATAATAAATTTTCTATTTATAATTTAACAATATAAGATTTAAAAGATGTTTAAATAACAAACCTTCTTGAAATAAGAGTAGAAATTCATCTTTATAAAGTGTAAAAATCTCTATCCTAGTTTATAAAATTGATGAATTTATTTAAATATTACTATTGATAACTTCAATAATAAAATCATCGATTATAAAATATCTCCTCAAAAAGAAAATATGATTTCTATTCCAAACATTAGTGATGTCATTTAAAAAAATGAATGAAATCATCACTCATTCAAATTATGATGTGAATACACTTTTAAATGAAAAAAATATAATTTTAAGCAATAGATATCAAGAGCAGGAAATTCACTATGATGATAGATCTATAGAATATTTTGACAAATTAAACTTATTCTTATTATAAGATTTTAAGTAAAATCAATGAAGCAATCTGTGTTTTATAACAACATAAAATTCTAAAGTTATTTAAAAAATTACAAAATCCACACAATTATGTGACTTTTGTAATTTTAAACTAGAAACTTTTATTATCAAGTAGTTTTTGCATTATTAATTAAGCAATTAAATTCATTTATTTTTTTGCGATTTCATAATTATAAATGTAATAATAATCATTATTATTATCAATAATAGTAAAAGAACTCACAAATAAGGAAAATTGGAATCAGGAATAGTTTTTGGAATTTCAAATTTTTTACTTTCACTAGTAACAACATCACTCCCATAAAAAGGATCAGTTCAATTCAATTTTAAACTTCAAGTTTGCAATTTGTCCATTTCTTTAACATTAATAGTAATATTACCTTTTTTTAATTCTTCTTTGCTAAGAAGATGAATATCTTCATGATTAGTTTCATCATAAATTTTTCCATCAACAACAACATTATCCAAATCAGTATAATTTCATGAAACAAGTACAGTTTCTGTTGTTATATTACTAA
>CAMZOE010000081.1 GCA_947330515.1 uncultured Mycoplasmataceae bacterium | reverse complement strand
TTAGTAATATAACAACAGAAACTGTACTTGTTTCATGAAATTATACTGATTTGGATAATGTTGTTGTTGATGGAAAAATTTATGATGAAACTAATCATGAAGATATTCATCTTCTTAGCAAAGAAGAATTAAAAAAAGGTAGTATTACTATCAATATCGAAAAAATGGATAAATTACAAGATTGAAGTTTAAAACTAAATTGAACAGATCCTTTTTATGGAAACAATATTGTTACTAGTGAAATAAAAGAATTTGAAATTCCTGAAATAATTCCAGATGTAGATAAACATTTTGATTATTGATTGATTCTTTTACTTTTAATATTTATATTAACAATCATAATGTTATATGTATTTACAAACTCAAAAAAGAATAAATGAGTTTAATATAAATTAATAATTAAATTTTATGTAAAACACTGCTTTATAAGCAGTGTTTTATTATTAATTTTTATTTAATTTTTTCTTTTTAATTAATAAAAACACTACTTTTTTTGTTATTTTGTTATAAGTAGTGTTTTTCTATAAATGGTTTAAAATTTAACTTTTATTTTTTAAATAATTATTTACTTTTTATTCCCCTATTATCAACATATAATTTTCCTATTTTTGAACCTTTTGGAGATTTTTTCCTTTACTTCAAAATTTTTTCCAATAATTTTACCTTTTTTATCATCACTTTTTTCTTCATTTGATTTTTCACTTAATGGCATTCCGTTATCAATGTATGTTTTCCTCCAAAGAGATTTAGGAAAGATATGATCACATTCAAAATATTTAAATGTCATTCATCTTCCGAAGGCATCTTTACACTTCTTTTCATCACCGCAATATTTTTTTCAAATTTCTTTTTTATCAGAATCACTAAAATTTTTACTAGGCATTTTTTCTTTATCTTTCTTTTTAATTTTTAATAATCAATGCAATAGTAACTTAATTTTTAAATAAAAAACAGAATTTTTGTATATTTATATATATAAAAAAATAATATTTTTTTGAATAATTTATTTTTTCTTTTTTATATCCTTTTTTTTAGTTTAAATTGTTTATTATTATTTCAATAATAAAAAGATTTAGTAGATAAAATTTACATATATTACATATATTTTTTTAACTAATTATTTCTCGTAAAAATTAAAGTTAATAATTTTTCCTATTATTAAAACCTTGTTATATAAGAGATAAATAAAGGAAAATAATAAAAAAAATAATATTTATTTTTTAATAATTTATTAAAATTTTATGCTTTGAAAAAATATAATGTAGTAAAATTTGATATATTTTGAAAAAACAGTCATAAAGAACATTTTTATTTTTTTAACAATAAAAATGTCTTTTTTAATCTATTAATCTTTTTTACTTATTAATTTTTTTGATAAAAAAATTGAAAAATAAATTCTTTATAAAATTTTTAGAAAATTAATTGTTATATAATCAAAAATGTATTTATTAAAGTAAAAAAAATACGGTTTTAAAAGATAGATGGAAATAGAAAAATATGAAAAAAAAATTATTTTCGTTTTTATTTGTTGTGGTACTTATTTTGGGTGTTCAAGTTCCGATTATTAATAACTTAACAACAAAAATACTTGACAGACAAAAACTTGATAATAAAGAATATCTCCCTTTGCAATGGGAACAAGAGATGGAAGATATTTACAATGAAAATCCTGATACAGGAATTATTCAAGGTAAATTTGTAGATTATTATGCAGATAGTAGAACATACTATCTAAAACAAGATATTGATTATTCAGAAATGGTAAATGATAAAGTTTCAATATATGATGATTTACTTAACGTCGTGTTGACTCCCAATTCTACCTTTAATGGTAATAATCATCAAATTATAAATAGATATGATCATGACCAATTTCAAGATTTTCTTGATAAAAATGGTGGTGTATTTCAATTATTTATTGAATCAGAAAGTGGAAGAAATAAACTTAATAGTCTTTATCTTTTTAATCAATTAGATAACCAAAGACTAATTAATTTGACTTTCAATAATTCTCCTTTTGTGGTAAATAAAATCTTAGGATTTTCTATCCTACATAATGTTAATCTAATGAATGTTAATATTTCAAATTTAAAGGTAGAATTAAGTCCACGTTCTACAGAATATCTTAATGAACAAAAACAAAACAATTTTACTCTTCCGATTTTAGCTTTTCGTGTAGGAGTAAATACTATTATTGAAAATTCTTATTATGATTATATTTCTTTTGAAAATAATGAATTTAATTTAATCCAAAATGATGAAACTAATCTTGGGTTGAATGTATCATTTTCTTTAATTATGTTTATTAGTACAGAAGAAGAATTTTTTGCTAATCCAGCAATTTTTAAAAATTTAGAATATGATTATTGAATCATTAGTAATAATACAGTAATAAGCGATGGTTGAAAAGATACTTATATTAATGAAAATCTTATTACCTTTACTCCTTTCTTTGTTGGCGGGATTGCTTTTAGTGAAGTTAACTATGAACTCGATAATTCTAATCTATTAAAGAATAGAAAATTGCCAACTACTGATTTAGAAAATAGTATTAATATTAGCGATATTTATTTCAATCATTTTACAATAGAAAATAATATTGGAACTATTAAAGATAAAAATAATGATAAAAGTGCATTTAACTTTATTATGTTACCTATGTTTAATGATGATAATTTAATTTATCTTTCTTATCAAACTATTTTATTAGGGGAAAAAATAGATATTGTTACTGATGATTTACAAATGTTAAATTATCTTACTAGCAAAACTAATACTGTTTTTTCTTATTCTAATTTAATGTATTCAGAAACTGTTTCTGATATTTTAGCAAATGAAATTAGTTCAACATGACACAAAGAAACAAATAAAAACCTTTTTTCAAAAAAATTTAAAGAAGGAAATTTTAATAACTCTTATTGAAATGGAGAAGTTGAGAATGAAGCATTATCTTTAAAAAAAGAAAGTAATTTTGTTGTTGATCCTAACATCTTTAATAAAGATGATAATCAAACTTACTTTCATGTTGATTCTTTAATTAACAATTTTTTACCCACATACTTTAGTTATGAACTAAGTAGACGTGGTAAAAAAAGTAAGTGGGAAGTACTTGCGGGTGAAGAAATTACAGATGAAGATTCATTAGTTTTTTATAAAAATAACTTTAGTAAAGATATTTTACTTAATGATTTTAACTTTCAACGAAATGATAAAATTCGTCTTAAAGTTAATACTAGTAGAAGTGACAATAGTTTAGTTTTCTCTAAAGAAATCAACAATCAACAAGCTAACTTTTTTATTTATGATTTTAATAATAGTTATGATTCAAAAAATAAAGAATTTCAATATTCATTTTTAATGTCTGATACTTTTAAACAGATTAAAGGTTGAAGACTAAGTATATATCAACGTAATAAAAGACTTTTTTCAGTAGAAGTTAGTGACAATAATGTATTACCATATTCTGAAACTATTGATCTTGATAACCAAAAGGATTTATACTTTATTTTTGAAATTATTTATGATATTGATGGTATTGAAAACTCAACAATATTAATCCCTAATAATGATAACTTTAAACTTGGTGAAGTTAATTATATTGATAGTTTTGTTACTAATAAGTTTTCATGAATGCATTACAATTGATGAACAATTGTTGTCCTTGTTCTTTTTCTTTTATTTTTATTTTTTATTTTCTTAATGTTATTTAAAATAAGAAAAAGTAACAAAAAAATGAGTAAAACAAAAGAAGCTATGAGTGAATGAATTGCAAGTCATCGAGACAATTTTGTAGGTGCGGAACTCTTTAATGAATTTATTCATCAAGAAAATTATCATCATTATCAACCTGAAGATTATCATGAAGAATATACTAATGATTATGATAATCACAAACAACAACATCATTATGAAAACGACAAACAAAATTACAACAACAACTACGAACCACATCATTATGACGACCATGAACAAAACTACAGCAACTATGAGCAACATCATTATGACGACCATGAACAAAACTACAGCAACTATCAGCAATATCATGATGGTGACCATGAACAAAACTACAGCAACTATGAGCAACATCATGACGATAATAAAAATTATGAAGAAAAAACTGTTAATTCTAATTATAAAAAAGAAGAACTAACAGAAGAAACAATTACTATTTCTCCCGCTTTAGAAGAATTTTTACGTAATTTAAATGATGATAAATTTGAAAAATAGAAAGGATTTATAATGAAATTAAAAAATTGATGATCAACTACAATAGTAACAACTATTTTTCTTACAAGTTCTATTTTTAGTAATAACATTATTTTTCTAGCGAAAAATAACGTTACCGTTGAAAAAGAAAATAATAGTAATGAAATACTAAGTGGAATTGATTTTGTTAACGATTTAAATACATTGAGTGAAAGTGGTGGGGGAGAATATAATTTAGAATCTGATGTTGATCTTTCTGATTTGAGTAAAACAGATATTATTAATATTAAACTAGTAACTTTGAATGGTAATGGTCATAAACTTTATCATCGTACTTTTGAAGATGAAAAGGTCTTTGACATCCAAAAAGAAGATCAAGAAAAAAGTTTATATTTTTTTGAATCAATTGAAGATTCAACAATTATTAATCTTACTTTAGATGATGTTCTCTTTCCAATTTACTCTTTAATTGATTCCCACTTAGTAAATGTTAATTTTATAAATACTACTTATGAAAATAACGAATTCAACATGAATGACTATGAAACTATTTTTAATGAAAGTCCTTCTTTTGAAATTAATACCTTAACTATTGGTTTATTTATTCTTAAAATGGAAAACTCTACCTTTGAAAATGGAGAAATTAAAAATATTGCTTTTAAAAATAATGTAATAAAAAACAATGTTACTGAAATTGAAAAAGGAAAAACCATTATTATTAGTTTAATTGGTTACATTAAAGAAGAAAGTCACAGTAGTGTTATTGATACTACTACTAATACTTTTAACAATATTTTTATTAATAATATTACTTTTGTAGATAATGAATTTAAAGGAAATAAACTTTTTAATCGAAGTGAAACTTACATTAGTTCTACTGATTATGGTAACCTTTCTTCAATTATTTTAACTCCTACTATTGGTGGAATCATTGGTTATAAAACTAATGATTCCTATGCAAAAGTTAATAGTAATCATATTGTTATTGATGGGATTACTTTTGAAAACAATACTTCTTCAATTACAAGTAATACAACTTATAAAACTGGTGTTGGACAAGGAATTTTTTACAGTATTGGATCGGTAGTAAATGTAGGAAATCAACAAATTATCAAAAATAGTTTTCTTTTTAATCTTGATATTGTAATTGATGAAGAGGATTTGAATAAAACAATGTTTCTTACAGGATTTATTACTACTTTAAATAATTATGGATTAATAACTTCAAAAGCTTTTGTTCAAGCAGAGAAAAACTATTATTATCAAGAAGAAGTATTAAATTCATTATTAGGAGCGGAAACTATTCTTTTCCAATCATCAACTTATGATGCAATGATTGAATATATTAATATTGGTGACGCTAGTCTTGAAAAAGAAAATCTTTGAGATCAAAATATATGATCAAAAAGTAAAGTTGGTTCTACTTCAAAAGAAACAATTAATTATCACCTTATACCATGAATTGATAATCAAAATAACTATCATTATCAAGAAAATAAAATTACCTTAAAAGGTAATTTTAGAAAAGGTGCTTTTAAAGAAGAAGATTGAAAGATTGATATTAGTAATGAAACCACTACCTTCTATCAAAATGAAAGGATTACTAGTGGAGAAGAGATTAATGAAACTTTTATAAGTAAAAATATTTTAGATCCTTTAAAAAACAATATTTTTTCAGTAAGTAGTGTTGCTAACAAAGCAATTACTTTTAGAACCTCATTAGATTCTTCTTTTATTGTTCCAAAGATTACTAATGTTTTTAATAGTAAAACTACAGCAACAAATAACAATAGACTAAAATTAAAAATAGATTTTATTAATCATTTCGATTACACTATGAAAATTCAAGTTAACCTTTATCAAAAAAAAGATTTAATTGAAAAATTTGATAAAACATTAACTACTTTCGAAGGAAATGAATTAATAGTAATTTCTACAACAACTTTTAATATATATGAAGATTTTCAGGATTATTATTATGATCTTAATTTTAGTTTTATTAATAGTAATGGCAAAGAAGAAAAAATTTATAATAATATTATTAATTTTAATGATGATAGTTTAATTGCTTATGATCAATTTATCGAAAAAACAGATTGAATAATTATTGTTTTTGCTATTATTCTTTTAATTTTATTAATTCTTTTAATTTTATTAATTATTTACTTTGTGAGAAAAAGAAAAAAAGAAGTAAAAATGTTAAAAGTTTATGAAGAAGTTACTGGTATAGAACTAGAATAAAAATCAATAACTAAAGATAGTACATTAAAAAAAGACACTAAGATTAAAATCAAAAGAAATCATATTTATTAAAATTAATTAAGTTTTTATAATAGGTTTTTCTATTTACAATCTTAATAATATAAGATTGTAAAGTTTCTTTAGATAAAAAGTATTTTTTTAAATTTAAAAAAATTTTATTATAGTTTTAGAAAAAGTTCATTGTTAATATTGTCTTATTAATATTTAAAAAAACAAATTAAGTTTGTTAACATATGAATGTTTTCTTTTTTGTAATATAATTACTTTATTTATTCAAAAAATGAAATTAGAAAGTGAAGGCTTGAATGTGAACTAAACAATTTTTTGGAAAAGATTTTTTATTTAAATTACTTATGATTAATTTATTAATTTTTATTTTTATGATTTTTTTGTAGTGCTACCTAATTTAAAACTTTCATTATTCCCTATTGGAGAACTTTTATTATTTGTTATAGTTTCAATGATGATAATTAATTTTTATCAAAAATACAATAATGATTTTTATTAATCATTCTAAATTAAATAATGTTTCTAAAAATCAAATAAAATTAAGATCATTTTTATTAGTTTTTTGATTCGCAACAATTTTTATTGTTTTATTTATTTTTTATAGTTATTTATTTATTAAAACAGTAATTTGAAAAAATTATGCTTTTTATCAATATTTTAAGTTAATGTTTTTGGAAACTGTTGTTTTAATTACATTTAACTATTTTTTACTTCATTTTATTAAAAATATTAATATTATTTATTCATGATGAACATTTTCCAGAAAATAATTATTTTTTAAGTTGAGATTATAAAGAAGGTGATTCTTCCATATTTATAATTAGTACTTATATAACTACTAATTTTACGACGTGACAAAATTTTGGAATGATTGGAAAGAATTTATCTTATCACACAGAAAAAAGCTTAAATGAGTATGTTTTTCATTGATGAAATACTTCTTATTTAGGAGTTTATTATAACAATCAACCTAATCTTTGATTTCAAAATTTTGAATATACACCGATAATATTTACTTTTTTATATTTGTTACTTCCATTTATTTTTAAAAAAACGAATAAAAAAACATAATTTAAATGAATCAATACTTTCTAGTAAAAGTAGACAATTACAAGAATTAATCATAATGATTAAATAGTAAACATTTATAAAGCAAAAAAAATCTTTATCCTTGTTTGTAAAAGTAGACACTACTCATAATAAAAAAAAGTAGTGTTTTTTTTGTTAATTAAAAGGAAAAAATAAAATTAATTGTTTATTTAGTTCTAAGTTGTTTTATCTATTTTAGTTTTATGATAAAAAAAGTTTAAATTAATTTTTTACTAAAAGGAATAATAGTGTTTCTAAAAAGTTTTTATTGCAATAATAAGAAAATTTTTACTTTTAATAACTTTATATTCT
>CAMZOE010000080.1 GCA_947330515.1 uncultured Mycoplasmataceae bacterium | reverse complement strand
AAAGAAAATAGCTTAAATTAAAAAAACCAAAATACTTTCTTTGACTGTTATTTTACATAACATACCTGACAACACTACAAGATAATTATATCATTTATTACATTTCAAAAGTAAAATTTTTTTACAATTTTTAATAAAAATGTATAAGAAAAAAAATCTTAAATTAAAATAAAAAAGTGAACAATTGAATTAATTTTTTAAGTCTATAATTTTGTATTCTATAAGACTAAATTTTTTAAGTTTTCTAAAAAATAAACTTTATTAATCGGATTATATTAATGCAATAATATTTTGAAGAAAAGCATTATTTGAAAATTTTCATAATTTAAGAATATTTTATTTCTATTAAAAAAACCTAACTTTTAGTTAATGATAAGTTAGGTTTTAATTTTTTATGTTAATTTTAATAAATTATTTTTTTATATAAGTTCAATTCCAGTAACTTCTTCATAAACTTGTAACATTTTTTGTTTGTTTTTTCTTTTTTTAACAAAGAAGATAATTAGTAAAACTAGGAAGATTAATAAAAGAATAAGGATAATTGAAAAGACAATAATAATTCAATTTGTTTTAGGCTCAAAATGATTATATTTTACTAAACTATTTTCATCTCAATTAATGATGTTTTCATAAATTTGTTGTTCTTTTTCTTCTTTAATAAATATGATATTAATATCATAATAATAATCTTCAAAAGTTTCTGAAAAATCAAAATTTGTATTAGAAGTTACAATTAATTCATTTTCTTCAGAATTAGTAATAATTTTATTATTTTTTTCAATTAGTTTTTGTTTTTTATAAAGTTGTATTTGAAATTTTATTGTATAGTTAAAATTATTAATAAATTCAATTTTAAGTTCAAGTTTCTTTTTATTATCATCTGATCTTTGATTAGAAAGATTAGTAATTTTCGGAACAAAGATAGAACTATCGAAAAGAGTATTAAATTCAATTTTATTATTTGTAACACTTTTTGCTTTAATTGATATTTTTTTAGTCGGATCTAAGATTTCACTAGTTTTAAATTCTTCTTTAATAATTTCATTTTCACTAATATTTTTATTTTCATAAAAGCTATAATCTTTATCGTTTAATATACTAATATTTCATTGAGAATCTTTATATGCTCCAGTTCTAAATATTCCATCCATTGTTGTTGTTTTTTCATTAAATTGATAATCATTGTTACTATCAATTCATGGGGTTTTATGATAAGCGATTGTTTGTAAATCGGTAGAACCTTTTTTTTCTTTTGATCAAATATTTTGATCTCAAATACTTTCTAAATTTTCACTTGGATTGCCAATATTCATATTATTAATCATTGTTTCATAATTAGTTGATTGAAACATAATTGTATCAGCACCTAATAAGGTACTAATTAATTCTTCTTGATAGTAATAATTTTTTTCTGCTTGATAAAAAGATTTTGAAGAAGCACCATAGTTATTAAGAGTAGTAATAAATCCTGTATTAAAAAGAGTATCATCAGTTTCATCCATTACAATATTAAGATTGAAAAGATAAGTATTATTTAATAACATCTGATTTCCAACATTAAGAACCGGTCCAAGACTATAAAAAATTCCTTGTCCTTCACCTGTTTCATACATTCTATTAAAAGTAACTTCTGAACTATTACTATCAAAAGTAATATTATCAATAACAACATAATTACTAGTTACTTTTGCATATGAATCTTTAGCTTTAAAACCAATAACTCCTCCAATTGTTGGCGAAAAGATAACTGAAGAAACATTACCATAATCAATGGAACTTCCTCTTCCATAGTTCTCCCAATTAAATAATTTGTTTTCATTAAATTGATTTCTACTAAAAGAAATATCTTGAATAAAAATATTATTGAATTCATTAATTGGTGTATCAATAATACTACTATGTTTTTGTTCTTTAATGTAACCTATAGGAGCAACAATAATAGTTTTATTATATTTATTTGGAACTTCATTATTTTTAATAATATTATTATCAAAAGTAATATTATTAATTTCGACATTTTCAAAGGTAGAATTTTCCATTCTTAAGATAACTAATCCAATAGTAGCAGTATCTACTTCTTCATCTTCCGGTTCATTAAAATTAACTTGAAAATCTTTAATAATAAAAGTCATTTCTTCATAAGCGATATTTTCAAAATTAACATTAATTAAATGTGAATTATTGAAAAAATAAATAGGAAAAATTATATTATCAAAAGTTAAATTTTCAATAGTTGAATAGTTAATACTATTAAAAAGATATAATTTTTTTTCTTCTGCTTCCTTATTGATTTCAAATTCCTTAGTATTGTTAAGCGTACGATTATAAATTTTATGTCCGTTACCATTTAAAACAATGTGACTAATGCTAATTGTATCTGCTAAGACTAAATCAGAAAGATCAACATCAGATTCTAAATTATATTCTCCCCCGCCACTTTCACTTAAATTATTTAATTCATTAACAAATTCTTTTCCACTCATTGTTTCATTAACGGATGAATTTTGAAGAGAAGAATAGTTATCTTCTTTTCTTGATAATATGTTATTGCTTATATTAGCAATACTACTACTTACAAGAAGCATTGTAGTAAGGCTAATAGTTCATCATTTATTAAACTTCATTAGTAATCTCCTTAATCAAAAATATCTTCATCTGAAATTTCAACTCCAGTATCATAGTAATCTTCTTGATAATAATTTTCATCATAATAATCTTCTTCATTGTAATCTTTATTGTAATTTTCTTCTAGCGGATGTTTAGAATGAATGTATTTATTTTTTGAATGATTGTCTTTATGATGGATAAATTCATCAAACATCTGAATTCCGGTTTCATCTCCCTGATGCTCATCTGCTCAAAGAACCATTGCTTCTTCTACTACATGCATTTTCTTATTATTTCTTTTTAAACTTATTAAAGTTAATAAGATGAAGAATAAAAATAAAATTAATAATACTATAATTAAAATTACTCATCAATAATAATGCGTTCATGTAAGTGGGTTGATAAGAAAATCACTAATATAATTTTCATTTTCTTCACTAATTTTAAAAGTATTTACTTCATTAGGGATTAAAGTTGTAGTTGTCTTAACTCCATAAATATCATATGTAGCACTAAAAATGAAATATAAGTCTTCATGATTTTTAATGGAAACATCAACATCATTATCTTTGGTAGAACCTTCAATCAAATTACTTTTATTTTTTAATGAATCATCACTAAATAATAATTTATTACGATAATAAGCTTTAAGAGTTAAAGTTTTAATTTGATTAAAAGGATCAACAAGATTAAATGAGTAGTTAAAATGATTTTTATCTAAATCATACTCATTAGTAAAGTTGTAAATTAAAAAATTAGCTTGATTAGTATTTATTTCTTGTTCAAAAATAAAACTATTATCACCTTTACTAGTTTTAATATTAATTTTAAGCTGTTCTTCTGAAGATAATTCAAAGTCTTTTAAGGAGATTTTAAAATTAAATGTTTCTTTAAATTGTTCTATCCCTTGTGCGTTTTCAACAGTAAATGATGTCATCTCAGTTCATTCTTCATCTGTAGTTGCTTTTTTACTTAATTGATATTCAAAATAAGTAGTAAAGTAATTGTTTGTTTTTGAATAAACATTGATATATGAATCATCATTTTCATCGATAAAAAGATTTGAATCGATTGTAATTTTTTCTTCTTTTAACAAAGATAATTCTTCACCATCATTAACGTTTCAAAAAGATTTATTAAAATTAAATTCCTTAAAATTGTTAGAAGTTAATTTTTCACTTTTTTCTTCTACTCAATTTTTATTCATTTCATCTTTTAATGAAGAGGAAATGTTAGTGGAATACATTAAATTTGAATAAGAGATAATGGTATTTGTAGCTTCAGTAATATAATTAGTTGCATTTAAATTTTCATCATTGAAAACCATTTCGTTTCCTAATAAAATTGTTTTAAAAGAAAGGAAAATTAAATCATCGTCATTAAACATTGGGAGGATAATAAAATTAAATCCTTGAGTTACTTCACCTCCAACAATTGCTTGATTATTTAAAACTTTAAAATCATTAAAATAAATATTATTTATAATAATACTATTTTCTTTTGTTCCAGATAAATTACTATTCGTTTGATAGTTCATTAGTTTAGGAATTTTAAAACCGTGAGAAGTTATTTCTTCACCTCCAACAAAAAAAGGAGTAAAAGTAATTACATTTTTATTGATAAAATTTCCACTTCAAAGATTTGAATAAACTTTATTATTAGTGATAGTTCAATGATTATATTCTAAATCTCTGAATCTTCCTGGGATAGAAGTAATAGAGTTATTAGAATTTACATACATTATTAATGAGATTACAATATTCATCCCCATATTAGTATTTGATTTCTGAGTTAAATGAAATTCATTATCAGAAATATTAATTTCATTAAAGAAGGAATTTTCTATAATAGCATTAGCACCCATTTGAAAAGCTAAAAGTGGAAGAACAAAAGAATTTTGTTTTTCTGAATACAGATTAGTTTTTGAACTTAAGTTTAAGTTTAATTCTGAAATATTAATATTTTCTAAATTAACATTATGTAGTTTCGAAAAACCGATAATCTCATTTGTCACAAAAGGAGAATTATTAAAAGTTAAATTAACTAAGTTTTGATCAACTAATTTAGTAAACAAAAATAAGTCTTTTGCATGACCACTTTCTCTATTTTTAAAGTCTTCAAATAAAATTTCATTGCTTACAATAAAACTTTCTAATTCTTCTTTATCGTAACGATTCAAAATTTTATGACCGTTACCATTAAAAGTACTATTTTCTATAAGAGTAATATTTGTATCTGAACTATAGATATTTCCTCCATTATCAATCATCGGTTGATAATCAATATCTTGTTTTAAATAATAAATTTTATTAGTTGCTTGATAAGAGATATATTCACCATCATAATCAGTATTTTCATTATCTAAAACTGTTTCCATTTCACTTTGTCATTTTTTTGGAGCAAATTCATCTTCATTTTTTTCTTTGCTAAAAGTATTATTATGTTTTGTTATTGATAATAAAGGAATGTTAATTCCTATAGTTATTAATCCTAAAAGTGTGAGTGAAAAGATTTTTTTCTTCATTTTTTTCCTTTAATTTTTTTCTTAATTTAATTATTTTCAACTAATTCAATTCCTGTAATTTCTTTATATTCTCCTTCTAACTTAATATTTGCTTTTTTTCTTTTAACTAAGAAAACAATTAAGATTATTATTAGAATTAAAAGTATTAAAAGTAAAATTGATGATCCAATAATAATTCAATTATTTCCTTTTTGATAATGAGAAAATGCTACTATACTATCTTCATCAAAATTAATAATACTATCATAAATTTTAGTTTCTTCTTTATTTTGATTAATGAAAGTAATATTAATATCATAATAATAATCTTCAAAAGTTTCACTTAAATCAAAATTACTTTTAGAGATAAATGTTATTTTATCTTCAGAAGAATCAATTAAGGTTTTATAGTTTGCTTCTATTAACTTTCCTTTTTTATAAAGTGATGATTGAAACTTTATTGAGTAATTAAAATTATTAATAAAGTTAATAGTTAATACAAGTCGATTACTTCCTTTTTCATTAATAGTTTTATTAACAACATTAGTAATTTTAGGAACAACTTGTGAACTATCAATTGGAATTGAAAAATTAATTAATTCTTCTTTACTACCAGTACTAAAATTAAAGCTAATATTTTTATTTGGATCTAAAACTTTTTCTGTAATAAAACTTTTTTTAATTGTAGTATCATCATTTAATTCATCTTGGCTATAAAAAGTATTTCCATTTTCATCGTTAATATCAAACTTTCACTGTGTTTCTTTAAAACTACCATTTCTAAATCTTCCATCTAAAATAGTTTCTTTTTCTCCATATTGATAGTTGGCGTCAATTCATGGAGTTTGATGATATTTGATTTCTTCTAAACCAGTGTTATTTTTTTCTTTAGATCATATATTTCGATCTCAATTATTATCTATTGAGCTATCACCAATTATCATATTTTCTAAAATGTTTTCATAAGAAGATTGTTGTAAAAGAATTGTTGTTGCTCCTACAAGGTTTTTTAGTAAATCTTCTTGATAATAAAAGTTTCTTTGTGAAAGTACAAATGCCTTTGAAGTTGCATCATAATTATTTAGAGTATTAATAAAACCTGATAAAAAAAGAGTTTTATTAATATCATCTGGATCTAACTTAATATTAAGATTAAATATCATTGTGTCATTGATTATACTTTGATTACCAAGATTTACAACCGATCCTAAACTATAAAAGATTCCTTGCCCTAATCCAAAGCTATAAATCTCATTACCAGTAATTTCTGAAGTATTACTATCAAAGGTAATATCATTAATAACAATATGTTTACTTGTTACTTTTGCATATGAATCATTAGTTTTATAACCAATAATTCCTCCTAGTGTTGGTGTTAAGATAATTGAAGAAACATTACCATAATCCATAAAACTTCCATGACCACCATGATTAATATAATCAAAAAGTAATTTACCATTAAAATTATTTTCTTTAAATTCAACATGATTAATATAAATATTTTCAAAAGTATTAGTTGGAGTATTGATAATACTATCATGAGTTTCTTCTTTGATGTAACCAATAGGAGCAATAATGATAGTTTCTTCACGATCTACAACATCAACTTCATTTTTAATATTATTATTATTAAAAATAAGATTTTCAATAACGATATTTTCAAAAGTAGAGTTTTCCACTTTTAAAATAAAAAGTCCAATGGTAACTACATTAAGATCAATATCTCCACCTTCTTGTTCTTGATCAAAAACAAGTTCAGTTGCTTTTAAGATGAAGTTCATCTCTTGATAAGTAGTATTTTCAAATTTAACATTAACTAAGTGAGAAGTATCTAATAGATAAATAGGAAAAAGAACATTATCAAAAGTAAGGTTATTAATAATTGAATCATTAGTAATTGTTTCAAAGAGATATAACTTTCTTTCATCGCTTTCATTATTAATGGTGAACTTTTTTTCATCATTAAGCCTACGATTATAGATTTTATGTCCGTTTCCATTTAAAGTAATTTTATTAAGATTGATTCTATCATTTATAGTTAAATTGGAAAGATCAACATCACTGGTTAATTCATAGGTACTTCCTGGAGATAAATTATTTAAAGTATCAACAAATGTTTTCCCATCTAAAACTTCATCATCTAAATTTAATCTTTTTTTATTACTTTGTTGATTGCTTAATATCGGTTCATTTTTATTTATGTAAACTAATGAATTCGAAAACAAAGTAGTTGTAAGAATTGCAAGTGTTAAAAGTTTTTTTTGCTTCATTAATAATCACCTCATCTTTCATCAAAATCATCATCTTTAAGAAATTCCTCTAAACGTGATGAAGGGTTAATTTCAAGATTTATCTCTTCAATTTCTTTTTCAATGAATGTTTTTGACACTTGTATATAATAACCGTCATCTTGTTCAAAACTATTATTTAAATTATCAATATCTTTGATATTTTCTTGATGAGTATTAACTCATTCTTGTATTGCTTGTTCAGTAACTTTAGTTTTCTTTTTCCCTTTTTTTAAGCGAAAGAGAACAAAGATAATAATAATTAATAATAAAATAAATAAAACTAGAATGATAATTGTTCATCAATAATAATGCATTCATGTAAATGGTGTTGTTAAAAAGGTATTAATAAAGTTAACTTCTCCTAGTGTAAAATTATCATTTGGTAATAAAATCATCGTTTGTTTTTTTATGTTATTGTTATAAGTAATTGAAAAAATAAAGTATAAATTTTGTTGATTATTTATCTTAACATCTTTTATTTTTCTTGGTTCATTAATACTATTAGCTTTATCATAAGAATTAGTAAATAATTCACGATTACGTTGATAACCAATAAGAGTTCATCCTTTGATTTGATTAAAGATATCAACAAGAACAAAATTATAAGTTAGTGTTTGTGTTGTTACGTCATAACTATTAGTAAAATCATAAATAAAAAAATCTTGTTGTTTAGCATTAATTAATTGTTCAAAAATAAAATCATCATCACTCTTACTTGTAGCAACTATAACATCAATTTCGTCATCGATTTTAAATTCATCTTTTATTGGGAGAAAATAATCGAAATTACTTTGAAAAGGAACTAATGCTTCTTTGTCGGTAACTTTTTCATCAATAAGAATAGTTTCACTTCCGTCGTTACTTTTTAATGTTGCTTTACAACTAAAGTATGTTGGTAGAAAATTGTTCATTAAAGAATTAAAATGTAGATAAGGAAGATTGTCTTTACCAATAATAATTTTAGGATCAATTAAGAAATCATTTGTTTTTAATAATGATATTTCTTCATTATCATTAACATTTCAATAAGAACTATTGAAATTAGCTTTTTTAAAACTACTTGATTGTAATTCTTCTTCAGTTTTTTCTTCTCAAAAAAGATTTAGTTCTCTTTTTAATAAAAGAGAAGTGTCTTCTGAATATATCATATTGGAATAATATAAAATAGTGTTACTTTCACTAGTAATAAAATTATTTGATAATAATTCATCTGTTTCAATATCAATCCCTTTTCCTAGTAAGATAGTATTAAAAGAGATAGATATTAAATTATCATCATTAAACAATGGCAAAAGAATAAAATTAAATCCTTCTTTTTCTTCATTAGTAGTTTCAATTATTCCTACATTATTATTAATAGTAAAATTGTTAAAATTAACCTTTTCAATAATTATTGATTGCTCTTTTGCTTGATTAAGAATATTATGATTAATGTTTTTTGGATTATATAGTTTATATTCAGCTTTAGTAAAGAAAGCACCACCAACAAAAAATGGAGTAAAAGTGATCACATTATTATTGATTAGTCTTTCGTCTCAAGTATCCGAAATAACTTTATTATTAGTAATGGTTCAATTGTTATATTCAAGATTTTCGAAAATTGCAGGTTTTGATGAGTAAGGAAATTCACTTTCATCTTCAATATACATAATTAATGAAAAAGTAACACTTAATCCTAAAGGTGTTTTTTTCCCGGTTTGTTCAAGATTAAAAACATTATTAGTAAAACTAATGTTTTCATAATAAGAATTTTTAATAATAGTATTAGCACCTACTCTAAATCCAAAAATAGGAATAACAAAATTATTTTGTTTTTCACTAAATCTTGTTTCAATTGTTGACAATTCTAAATTAAAATTAGAAATATCAATATTTATTAAGTTAACATTATCAAAAGAAGAAAATTGTAAAACTTCTTCAACGATAAACGGAGAATTATCAAAAGTCAAATTAACGATATTTTGATTATAAATTTCGCTAAAAAGATAAAGCCCGTCAAGATTTTTTTTCTCTGTATCAAAAATTGAAAATCTTTGGAACAATTCTTTATGTTTATCTAATCAATCATTAAATTGTTTATGATCATATCTATTTTTTATTGAATGATTATTACCATTAAAAGTACTTTCTTTTACAAGAGTAATATTAGTACTATCATCATAAATATTATTTCCATTAAGAATCATTGATTCATAATCAATATCTTGTTTTAGATAATAAATTTTATTTATTGCATCGTAATCAACATAATTACCAGAATAATCATTTGCTGGACTTGCTAAAATATTTTCCATCTCTTTTTGTCATTCTAATGGAGCAAATATTTCTTCATTTTTTATTTCACTTATTGTTTTTGGTATAAATAAAGAAGTTATTGGTGTAAAAACACCAAATAAAGTCATTCCTAAAAATAATAGTGAAAATGTTTTTTTCTTCATATTTTGTTTTTCCGCTTTCTTAGGTTAAAACTAAAATATGCAAACTTCTTGATATTAGATTTTAATATAAAAAAATATATTCTATAAGGAATAATTAATCATTTTTTATATTACTTAAATATTTATAGAAATCTAATTTTTTGTTTTATAAAACATACTTTTCATTGCAAAAGAAGGACATATTTTAGTATTACTACTAAGTTTTTGTCCGCTAAATTCTTATTTTTCAAACATAATATTAAAAAATATTATTTTTCAAAATAAACACCATAACGAATAAAAACTAATAAAAATTTTAATTTTATTATTGTTTTTATTTATTTTAAAACCGCATTTTAAAAATGTTAATTTTTTATTTTTAATTCACTTAATTAACATTACTAAATACATATTAATTATAACAATTATTCTTATTTAATTTATCAAAAAATAGATAAATTTAAAAATTTTTTGTCTTTTAAAAATGAAATTTTTCGATAAATAATTTTTTTTAAATGTTATATACTTATAATGTAGTCTTAAGCTTTAAAAAAGTAATTAAATTATTAAAAAAATAACATTATATTAAATAGAGAAAAAATGTTTTTTTAATAATTTTGGAGATGAAATGAAAAAAAAATTAATGTTTTTATCACTATTATCAGTAGCCTCAATTATAGCAATTGGTAGTGATGCCATAGTTAGTGATAAACAAAATAATAATATGAAAAATATTAATATTTTAAGATATGAAAATCAAAACAATGATGCTTTTCCCTTTTATTTTGATAATGCTGGAGCACAAAAG
>CAMZOE010000079.1 GCA_947330515.1 uncultured Mycoplasmataceae bacterium | reverse complement strand
CTCTTACTTTCTTTTTATTGGTAGTAACTACACAAAACTATCAATTATATAGAAAAAAATCTTTTTTAAAAAGAATGACAATAAACGGATTTGAAACTAAAAAAGTGAAAATAATATTATTTTTAAAAATGGTTTTTTATGGAATTATTTTTCTTTTTGTGTGAACTTTTTATTTATTTTTATTTAATAAAATTGGATTTGGTTTTAATTCAAATAATATAGATAAAGTTATTAATTGAAAAATTTTTCCTTTTCTAAATTTTTATTATTATGGTTTAAGTGAAGTAATTATGATAATTATTTTTGGTTATGTTATTAATAAGCTTGGAAGAAAACCACAAATTATTTATGGTATTATTATTGCTATTACTATTTATTTAATTGTTGATAATTCTTTATTTGTTCTTCCACTTAGAGTAAGAACTTTTGACAATAATCATTATTTAGTTTGAGCTAATAATAATTTTAAAAGAAAAATAAAATTTAACTCTCTAATGTTTCCTTGAACTACTTTTGATTTATTCGGTAAACCTATGTTTATTGAATCATCTTTTATTGCAAAATTTTCAGCAAAAGATATAAGATGATTTGATATGTCTCATATGAATGATTACTTTCATACAGACTATGGATACTTTTATAGTTTGCTTTTATGAACTCCATTTATATATATGCTAATTCCTTATGAAGCAATAAAGCTAAAAGCTTTATGACATTCAAAAATCTTAGGGACAAGCAAAAAAAGTTAAAGTTTATCACTTTTATAAAACATCCTAATTTTCTTAAATATTTAAGAAAATTAGTAAACCGGGATAAACATTTTTTCCACTTGAAATATCAAGTGGAATTTTTATTTTTAATAAAAAAGTAGAAAAAATGAAACATTTAAATTGAAAAATTAAATATAATTATGTAATAAGATATAGAAATGGTGAATCAACTTTTTTTCTTGCAAAAGAAATAATCAAAAAATACCAAAGTAAATCAAATAAAATAGAAATACAAAAACGATTAATAAAATTGTGAGATAAAAAATAAACAAATGAAGGAATAATAGGACTTAATAATGAAAAATCACCAGGAAGACCAAAAACTAAAAAAAGAAAATTACCAGATGCTAG
>CAMZOE010000078.1 GCA_947330515.1 uncultured Mycoplasmataceae bacterium | reverse complement strand
CTTTTAAGTTTGCACCTTTTAAATAAAAGTTTCTTCCTTGAACATCTCATAGTCTATCAATTTCGCCTTTTTCATTTCAATATTTAATAATATATAAAAAATCTTTTGTGCTATTAGTGCGAAAAAGAAGTTTTTCATTTTCGCTTATCTCTTTATCTTCTCCAGAAATTAATCTTTTTTGTTTGGTATTGATTTTATTTTTTATTTCATAAAGATAATTAATTTGTTGGTCTATATCTTTTTCATTTTTACTTTCTAAAAAATAAGATAGTTATCCACGTTTTTTCTAGCATTGTTTAATATTTCTTTTTGTTTTTCTATAAATTTTTTTTCATTTTTTTTGTCCTAATTTTTTTCACTTAGAAAAAAAAGTATGTCTAATGGTATTCAAAAAAATCATTCCGTAATTTCAACTATTATTTCCCATATTAACTCAAAAAAAGAAGTGATTAAAGAAGTGATTATAAAAAATCATTTAACAAATCAAGGAATTTTTCTTTCTTTAAAAACACTTTTTCAAGCACGCTTAAATATATTCTTTTCCTTTTCCTCATTGTTATTCATATCTAATTTATCTTTATTGTTTTTCTTTTTTCTCATAGATTCTCCCTTTTTAACTTTTTTATTAATAAAAATTAATTCATTATAAAGTATTTTATAATAAAAGAACTAAATATGAATGTAAAAGAATTTTCATTAAATTACAATATGAAAAAGTAGTTTTATCAAAAAAAACATTATTTATTGTCATTATAAACATTTATATTTAAAAGCGGAATTGTAAAAAAGCATAAAATAGTAAATAAAAAGATTTTAAAGAAAACATTCCATTTGAAAAGTTATCTGCCAATGTAACACAGATATATTAAAACCATAAAAGTGGTTAAACTTATTTAAGTATTGTTTTGAATGATTTTAATAATGAAATAATATGTTTCTATTATGGAAGAATTAATAATACGAATTTAGTAATTAAAGAAGAATTTTCCATTCAAATCATGGTATTCAATTTATTCTTCTAAGCAAGTATTTTTTAAATTTGCCCCTTCAAGATTAGCGTTACTTAAATCAACATTTTTAAGATTGGCATGATGTAAATCTGTTCCTTCAAGATTAGCATTACTTAAATTGGCTCCTTCAAGGTTAGCATA
>CAMZOE010000077.1 GCA_947330515.1 uncultured Mycoplasmataceae bacterium | reverse complement strand
ATGGAAAAACAAATTAATTTTGCGATTAAAGATTATAATAATAAAAGATTTCAAAGTAACTTAAAATATCTGACTCCTGTAGAATACAGAAATCAGATATTTTAAAATATTTTGATTGTCCACTTTTACTATGGCAGTTTAATTCATAGTATTTTTTTATTATAAAAATTATTTAAATTTTAATGAAGAAAGTTTTCTTTTATCAAATGTTTTAACAATTTCTACTAATAAATCAGAAGCAGCCTCTGCGTCTTCAATAGAAGCAATTGTATTATGAGAATGCATATATCTAGTCGGAATAGAAAGAGTCATATTTAAAACACCATCTTTTGTTAAATGAATTACCCCTGAATCTGTTCCACCACCAGTTAATGAATCAAATGTATATTTAATATCATTACTTTTAGCAGTTTTTTCAACAAAATCAAATAATTTTTCATTAGCGATAACTGAAGAATCAAATAATGAAAGAGCTACTCCTGTTCCTATTTTAGTATCTCTTGCTTCAATCCCTGGAGTATCATTAGCAATTGTTGTATCTAATGCTATTCCTAAATCTGGAGTTCATTTTCATGAAGATGTTCTTGCGCCTCTAAGACCTACTTCTTCTTGAGTTGTACAAATTAACATAACAGTTGATTCATGTTCAACTTTTTCAAGTTTTCTTAACATATCAATTCCAGCAGCAACTGAAATACGATTATCTAGTCCTTTTCCAACAATTAAGTTAGGATTTGCCATTTGAAAAGCTGAAGTGTTTGGAGCAGCAATTGAACCAACTTTTATTCCTAATTTTTCCACTTCCGCTTTTGAAGATACTCCTAAATCAAGAAATAAATCTTTAATTTTAAGAACAGTTTTTTGTTGAACTGGACTAAGAATATGTGGTGGTGTTGAACCAACAACTGCTGGAACAATTTTTCCTTTAGTTGTTGTAATATTTAAAATTTGTCCTAAAAGAACATGTCCTCATCATCCACCAAGAGGAGTTATTTTTAAAAATCCATTTTCTTCTATTTTTGTAATCATAAATCCTATTTCATCCATATGAGTGCTTATGGAAATAAGAGGTGCTTTTTTATTTGTACCTTCTTTAATGATTGCTAACGAACCAAGATTATCAAATTCATATTTAAGTCCTTTAATATCTTTTGTTAGAACTTTAATTAATTTTGCAACTTCTTGTTCTCTACCTGAAACTCCAATTACATTAGATAATTGAATTGCATCATTAAGCAATTTTTTATTTAAAGCCATGTAAATACCTTCTTCTTTAAAAATTATTTTTGTTGTTCTTTGTTTTCAATTGCTTCTTTTGCAATATTAACAAATTGTTCAAATTCTTCAATATTATTTAATGCAATGTCTGCAAGCATTTTACGATTAACTTGAACATTTGCAAGATTTAAACCATGAATTAATAATGAATAAGACATATCATATTGTCTTGATGCTGCATTAATTCTTTTAATTCATAATCTTCTAAAATTACGTTTTGTTTGTTTACGATCTCTAAATCCGTATTCTAATGATTTTCTTACTTGTTCTTTGGCGCTTTTATAACCTATATGTTTATGACCAAAATATCCTTTAGCTTGCTTAAGAATTTTTTTTCTTCTTCTTCTTGTGGCTACTGTATTCGTTGCTCTTGCCATGTTTTTCTCCTTATTGTTTTTTTTAATTGTTTATTTGTATTGTGTATTACTTATAATACGTCTTTATATCTTTTTACATCACCTTTTGACATTGTTGTTGATTTACGTAAATGTCTTTTTTGTTTTTGAGTTTTGTTTGAAAACAAGTGTGATCTTTTAGCATGTTGACGTTTAACTTTTCCACTTCCAGTGATTTTGATTCTTTTATTTAATGATCTTTTGCTTTTTTGCTTAGGCATTTTTTACTCTCCTGATTTTTTCTTTGGTGAAATATATGCATCTAAAAAATTTCTTTTTAGTACAGGTTCTTTATCGACGACAGCAATATCTCTCATAGCATCGAGAAACTCTTTAATTTTTTCATAACCAGCTTCTTTATTTGCCATTTGTCTTCCTCTGAATTTTAAAGAAATTTTAACATTATTCCCTTTTTCAATAAATTCTCTAGCTTTTTTGATTTTTACTTCTAAATCACTAATACCGATATTTGGAGTTAATCTAACTTCTTTATTTTCTACTATACGTTGATTTTTTTTCGCTTCTTGTTGACGTTTGCGTTTTTCAAAACGATATTTACCATAATCTACTATTTTAGTAACTTCAACTTTGTTGTTTTTTGAAACTTGAACTAAATCTAATGATTTTGAATAAGCTAATTCTAATGCATCTTCAATTGGCATTTCACCTAATTTTTGACCTTCTTCATCAATTACTAAAACTATTTTAGCTCTTATTTTTTCGTTATAAATAATATCGTTTGAAGGACGTTCTCTTCCTAGATATTTTTTTTTAATCTTGATTGAAATATTTTCACCTCTAATAAAAAAATACACATTAATAAAAATGTGTATTTACTTTAACTTAATTAGTTTTTAATTATCAATTAACAGTATACCTTTCAATATTGGTCAAAAGGTGAGAACACATTCTACTTTAAAATTATTAATGTTATATTTTATTTTTTTATATTTTATTTATTTTTTTTATATTAATACTTTAATTATAAAGTATTTTTAATATTATCAAATAATTTTTTATAAATTCTATAAATTTCTTGTTGAAGTTCATTTCCTTCTTCAAGATAAATTTTTTTAACTTCACAAGATGGTTCATTAATATGAACACAATTGTTAAATTTACATTTATTAAGTAATGTTCCAAAATTTAAAAAATTTTGTGAAAAAACTTGTTCTTTTAAATCATTAAGTTCCAATGAAGAAAACCCTGGAGAATCAACAAGATAAGAATTATTAATTAAATAACCTTTGTATGTTCTTGTTGTATGTTTTCCACGATTTAACTTATGAGAAATTTCATTAGTTTTAATAACAGAATTTGACATTAATTGATTAATCAAAGTTGATTTTCCTACACCTGATTGTCCAACAACAATATTAAAAGTATTAGGAATTAAAAATGTTTTTAATTCATCAGATTTTTCTTTACTTTGATCTAAAAATAAATATGGATAGTTTAATTCACTAAAAAGTTTTTCCAACAGCAAAAAAGTTTTTCTTTCTTCTTTAGTTAACAAATCAGCTTTTGTAAATAAAAAGAAAAGAGAAATATTTTGTTCTTGAAATAAAGTAATAAATTTTAATAATAAATGTAAATCAAAATTTGGTTCCTTTAATGAAAGTGTAATAAAAGCAGTATCTATGTTTGCAATGTTTGGTCTTTGAAAATTATTTTTACGTTGATAAATTTTAATAATAGTATTAATATTATCTTCATTTTCATCGATATTTAAATCAACAATATCACCCACTATAGGTTTCAATTTTTGAAGTTTTAGTTTTCCAATTGGTTTGGAAAGGTAGAGATTTTCTTGATGTAACACTTCATAATACGTTCCAGTAAAATGAATAATTTGTCCTTTTTTTAAAATCATAAATTAAATTATTTTATTAAAAAAATTAACGATAAAGCAACCAAAATTAATATCCCATTAATAACAAGTAATACTAGTATTTTTGAATTAAATGGTTTAATTTTTTTACTTTCGGCATCATTAATGTTTTTTAATAAAATTTCATCACTTACCTTTCCTAGCGACTTTTTTACGGTCTTCTCCTCGCTTTTAACCTTAGTTTTATCTTGATATTCTTTTAATTCTTTACGAAGTTCTTCCATGCTTGATTGACGTTCATAATCATCAATATTTAACATCTTAATCACTATTTTGTTAATTTCTTCATCAACATTAGGATTATATTCTGTTAAATTCGGAGGAAGTTCATGAAGATGTTTTTTAGCAGTATCTTTAAAATCAAGTCCTTTCAAAGGAACAACACCTGTTAGCATAGAATACATAATGATTCCTAATGAATAAATTTCACTTCTTGGAGTTGCTTTATTACCTTTTAAAATTTCAGGAGCCATATATTCAACTGAACCAACAACATAATTAGTTTGAGTGATCGATTGATCCACATCAGCTTGAATAATCCCAAAATCCATTAACTTAATAGTATTATCAACTTCATTAATATGGATATTTTGAGGTTTTAAATCACGATGCATAATTTCTTCACCATGAATTATTTCCAAAGCATTAATGATTTGAAACATATAATTTAATGTTTGTTCTACACTTAAAATTTTTTTCTCTTTTAAAATTTCCTTGAGTGTCTTTCCTTTTAAAAGTTCCATAACAATAACAGAATATTCACCACAAAGAAAATAATCATAAATATTAATGATGTTAGGGTACTTAGAAAAATTTTTTAATGTTTTCCCTTCAAGTTCAAATCGTTTCTTTGCAGAAATAACTTTAGAATTTTTTTTAATTATTTTTAAAGCTAATTCTTTTTTATCTTCGAGGTCAAACGCTTCATAAACATTAGAAGTTCCACCTTCACCGATTTTTTTAATAATTTGATAACGTTGTTTTAAAATAATTGGAGTTTCTAAAGTTTCAAAATCTTCAATCGCTTCTAAATCAACAGTGATACTATTATTTTCATCAGTTGATTGAGCTGTTTCTTCTTTATTAGTTGATAAATCATAATCAGAAATTTGATTATTTAATTTTTTATCGCTCATACTTAACCATTATGCAACTCATATTATCATTAGAACCATTAGAAAATGCTTTATCAATTACATCTTTAGTATATGAAGACAACTCTTTACTTTCTTCAAGAATTTCTAAAAATTCCATTTCATTAACGTAATTATGTACTCCATCAGTAGTAATGGAAATAAAACCATTATTGTTTAATTTTGTTTTATATAAATCAACTCTAAGTTCTTTTTTTGGACCTAATGAAGAAGTAAGAATGCTTTGACCATCACCAATATAATTATTGTACTTTTTATAATTTTTTGCCATCGAAGCTAAATTTTGATCAATAGTAATAGAGTTTACAGCTTTTTTTGTAATTGAAGAAGTTCTAGAATCACCAATATTCAATGTGTAAAGATATTCATCAATAAAAACATTAATGTTTAAAGTTGTACCCATATCAATTAACTCTTTTTTCTCAATTGAAACTTCTTTCATTTTATCAAGAACTAATTGAATTGAATATAAAAATATTTCTTTTAATTTCTTTTCTTTAATATATTTAAAATTTATGTCATCGTAATATTCTCTTAAAACATCAATTGCAATTTTAGAAGCTACTTTACCTCCAGGATGACCACCCATACCATCAGCGATTATTGCAAGAAAATAATCATATTTATTAGTGAAAAAAACAAGATTATCTTGATTTTGAGCTCTATTACCTTGTTCTGTTCTCCCATAAAAATCTAATTTATATTTCATCTTTATTCCTTTATCTTACATTTCAGAGTTTGTTTTAACTCTTTTAATAATGTTTTTGATTTCTTCAGCAGCACGTTCTGGTTCGTCATTAATCACAACATACTTAAATAAATCTTTTTGAGAGATTTCTTCTTTTGCTTTAGATATCCTTTTTTTAATTATATCTTTTGTCTCTGTTTTTCTTGAAATTAATCTTTTTTCTAATTCTTCAATAGATGGAGGAGATAAAAAGATTGTTGTAGCATTAGGAAATATTTTTAAGATATTTTTTACTCCAATTATCTCAATTTCTAAATAAACCATTCTATTATTATTAATTTTATCAATGATTTCGCTTTTTAAAGTCCCATAATAATTATCAACGTATTTTGCTCATTCAACGAATTCATTATTATTGATTTTTGTTTGAAATTCTTCAACAGTTAAAAAATAATACTCTTTTCCATTAGTTTCTTCTTTTCTTTTTTTTCTAGTTGTTGCAGAAATTGAAGGATAAATATTTAATTCTGAATCATTTAAAAAATATTTACTAACTGTATTTTTACCAACACCAGAAGGACCAGAAAAAATTAATATATTTTGTTCGTTCATAATCTTTCTACCTTTTCAAAAATAGATTCATCAATCATTTTAGAATTATCTTTATGAGTATTAAAATTTTGAAGAATTAATGTTGATGATGTTTCATCATGAAAAACAATATAATGAAAATTAATTTCAGGATTAAATTCTTGATAAAGTTCCAATAAATTTTTTTCTTCTGGAGCAATATTAAAATTATAATTTTTCAAATTTTTTTCTTCTTCTCTCGAACCTCTGACAATAATATCAAAATTATTTTGAATATAAAAATTTGGTGTGGAATTATTTTCTTCTAGTACTTCAACTTTAATATTATCAATATTGTTATATTTAAGAACTATTTCTATAAGTTCTTTTCTTGTTTCTAAAGAAACATTATTGGTATTTTTTTTAGCAGGATTATTTGCTACCAAAATAGTAATGTTTTCATTTAAATAAAAATTTAGCATTTCTCTTACAATAACTAAATGACCATTATGAAAAGGAGAAAAACTTCCTGGAAAAAGTGCTTTTTTTGCTTTTTGTTGTTTTTCATTACTATTTTTTAATTTATTCTCTTCTTGTTTGTTTATTATGTTTTTCTCATCTTCTTTGTTTATTTCCTTTTGAAAAATTTCCTCTTTAGATGATACTTGTTTATCTATTATTTTATTCATTTTCTTCTCTCTTTTTTTGTAAAAAATATATATCTTTATCTCCTAATTTACTTTTTTTATAAATTAAAAAATCATCAATGATTTTAAGTTTCATTTTGTAGGGAATCTCCATAACAATAATTCCTTCTTCTTTTAAAACATCTTTTGTTTTTAAAAGAAACAAAGCTTCTTCAAAATATTTTTGAATTGAAAATGGAGGATCTAAAAAAATTATGTCAAATTTTTCTTGTTGTGAATATTTTAACACTCTTCTAAAATCACTTTTATAAATTTCATAGTTTTCTTTTTTTATTTTAAATTTATTTATTGTTTTATAAATACTTTTAATTGAATCAACATTATTATCAATAAAAATTACTTTTTCCGCTCCTAAAGAAAGAGATTCAAATCCTAACGAACCAGTTCCAGAAAAAAGATCAAGAATAATTTTATCTTCAAAATTTCCAATAGTATTAAAAATAATACTTTTTGCCATTCCAGTTGTCGGTCTCATATTATTGTTGTTTTTAGGTAATTCAATTGCTTGATTTTTATATTTGCCAAAATTTATCTTCATAATTATATATATTCTAATAAAAAACTTAGATAATTGTATGGATATTTATAATGAAAATGTATAATATTGTTAATTAAAAACAAAACAATTTAAAAAATTAATAAAATTTAGTTTTATGAATATTAAAATTTATAATTTAGTTTTAATAATCTTAGCAATCACAATTGATTAATTTTGTGAATAACAACAATTTAGATAATGGTATTTTATATGAGTAAAAAAACAAAAATTAAAATTAAAGACGCAGATAGAGTCTTATATAAAGATATTATAAAAGATGATAACAAAATCTTAAGAGATGTTTCCCAAATGGTGGAATATCCATTAAGTAAAGAAAACAGAAGAATTATGATGCAATTGATCGATTATGTAAGATCAAGCCAAGATGAATTAGAAGCTGAAGCGAGAGAACTAAGACCTGCTTATGGATTAAGTGCAATTCAATTAGGTTTTCCTAAAAAAATGTTCTATATCAGAATACAAAACAATGTTGCTGATTTAGAAGAAGAATTTGCCCTTGTTAATCCAGAAATTATTAGTAAAAGTGAAGAAAAAAGTTTTCTTGTTGAAGGTGAAGGTTGCTTAAGCGTTGAGAAAGAACACAAAGGATATGTTTATCGAAGTCATAAAGTTACAATAAGAGCAATAGATTATTTCACTGAAAGAGAAGTTGAAATTACTGCAAAAGGAATTGCTTCAATTGTTTTACAACATGAATACGATCACCTATTGGGGATTTTATTTTATGACAGAATTAATAAATTGGAACCATTTTTCAACATAAAAAAAGCAGTCAAAATTAAATAATTAAATTTGTTAAATATTTGTTTTAAAAAATTACATAAGGAAATTTAATAAGGTATGACTGACAAAGAAACAAAAAAAATAAAAAGCAAAGATATTCAATTATCTGAACAAACATTAAATTCTGTAAAAGAAATCGTTAAAAAAAATAATGATAAAGACAGCGAAGAAACTAGTGAAAAAAATAATAAAAGTATTTCATTAAAAAAAGAAACTTCAAACATCGTTCTTGCTACAGATACAGAAAAAAAATTAGAAAAATATCAAAAAACTACAAATAAAGCTATTCAAAGAAAACAAAATCCTACTTATGTTTATGCCTTAGGTGGATTAGGTGAAGTTGGAAAGAACATGTATGTTTTAGAAGAAGGAAATGAAATTTGAATTATTGATTCAGGAATTAAATTTTCTTCTGAAGTATTTTCAATTGAAGGAATTATTCCGTCTTTTGAACACTTAGAAAAAAACGTTAACAAAATTAGAGGATTAATTATTACCCATGGTCACGAAGATCATATTGGTGCAATCCCACATTTACTTAACTTAATTAATATTCCAAAAATATATGCAGGAAGAATGGCTCTAAATCAAATTTGAGCAAAAATCAAGGAACATCCAACAATTAAAAGACCAAAATTAGAAATTATTTCTAATACTTCTAAAATAAAAAGTAATAATTTCTCTTTTGAATTTTTTAATGTGAATCATTCAATTCCTGATTCTTTTGGGGTTTATAGTAAAACTAGAAATGGAACTATTGTTTCTACAGGAGATTTTAAATTCGATTTAACTTCTGTTGGTTCAAAAGCAGATTTTTATAAAATGGCTAAAATTGGAAATGATGGAGTAGATTTACTTCTTGCAGATTCTACAAATGCACAAGTAGAAACTTGATCACTTTCTGAAAAAGTTGTTTCAAAAAAAATCAATCATTTGGTAACAACAATTAAACATCGAATTATTATTGCCACTTTTGCTTCTAATGTTTATCGTGTTAGAGAAATAATCAATATTGCTGCCAAAAATAATCGTAAAGTTGTTATTATTGGTTGATCAATGGAAAAAACAATTAAAATTGCTCGTACTATTAAATATATTAATGCTAGCGATGATTTATTTATAAACGCAAAAGAAATGAAAAATTATGATGATGATAAAATGATTATCATTTGTACTGGTACTCAAGGTGAACAAATGGCAGCCCTTTCTAAAATGTCAAGAAAAGCTCATCCACAAGTAAAAATCCAACAAAATGATACTATTGTTTTTGCCTCAAGTGCTATTCCGGGAAATTATCTTGGTGTTGATAAAGTTATTAATAATTTAATTAAAATGAAAGCAACTGTAATTACAAGTAAAACTCATCCAGGAATTCATGCTTCAGGTCATGCAGGAAGACTAGAACAATTGTTAATGTTAAATCTAATTAAACCAAAATTTTTCTTTCCAATCCATGGAGAAACAATGATGCTGAAATCACATATTGATAGTGCAGTTGAATTAGGAATCAGAAGAAAAAATTGTTTTATTTTAAAAAATGGTGATAAAGTTCAATTATTAAATGGTGATGTTAAACGTGCAGGAAGTGTTATTGCAAAAGATATCTTCATCGATGGAACAAGTCTTACAGGACAATCATTAAAAATTGTAATGGATCGTAAAAAAATGTCTGAAAATGGTTTTTTAAGTATTACAGTTGTTATCGATTCAAAAAAGAATATCCTTGTAGAAAAACCTTTAATAAGTGTTAAAGGGATTTTTGAAGAAAAATCAAACAATAAAATAATTCAAAAAATAGAAATCTTAGTGAAGGATGAGTTAGAGAAATATTGGAAATTTACTAAAAAAATTAGTTTTTCAGGAATTAAAGAAACAATTAAAATCACTTGTCAAAATGAAATTTATAAAAACTTTAAACTTGAACCAATTATCGCTCCAGTTATTTTAAATGTTGCGAATAAATTTATCGATCCTATTCCTTCTTGAACAAAAGAAAGTAAAGAAGTTGAAGATAAAAATAAGAAAAAATCTACAACTACAACTAAAGATAAAACAAAGAAAAAAGTCTCTAACTCTGGAGAAAAAAAAGTAACTAAAAAGAAAACTCCAGTAAAAGCAAAAACTTAAATATTTATGTCTTAGAATATTTAAAATTAACATTAAAGGATACTTAAATGAAAAGATATATTTCTGGTCTTACTGCTACCAATCAATTAACTTTAGGAAATTATATTGGAGCAATTTTACCATTATTAAAATACCAAGAAGAAAATGAAATTTTTTTATTTGTTGCTGATTTACACGCTGTTAGTCAAGGTGTTGAAGAAGTAAATAAAAATGTTGAAAAACTAATTAACATTTATCAAGCGTGCGGTTTAAATAAAAGTAATACTAAAATTTTTATTCAATCAAGAATTCATGGTCATGCAGATCTTGCCTACCTATTGACATCAGTTGTTTATATAGGCGAATTAAGTAGGATGACTCAATTTAAAGCAAAAGCCGAAATTAAATCAAAAAATAAAACAGTAAATATTCGTAGTGGATTATTGTTTTATCCGATTTTAATGGCAGCTGATATCATTTTATATGATGTAGATGGAGTTATTGTTGGAAACGATCAAAAACAACATTTAGAACTTACTAACGTTATTGTTAATCGTATAAATTCAAAATTCGATTTAGATTTTAAAAACCCAAAAATAATTGTTAATGAAAATAATGGACGCATTATGAGTCTTAAAGAACCATTAAAAAAAATGTCTAAATCTGATAAAAAAGAAGATGCAACAATTTTTTTACTAGATTCTAATGAAGATATTATTAGAAAGATAAAAGGCGCTGTTACAGATTCAGAAAATAAAATTTATTTTGATAAAAAAAATAAACCAGGAATTTCTAATTTAATTAATATTTATTCAAGTCTTACTGAAAAAACCATCAAAGAAGTAGAAGAACATTTTGAAAATAAAAATTATAATGATTTAAAAACAGAATTAATTGAATTATTAATAGAAAAAATAGGAAATATAAGAGATAATTATCATGGAATTGCCAAAAATGATAATAAAAACCAAAGTTTTAATTTAAAAAATGAAAAAGAAATTCAGGCAATTGCTTCTAAAAATCTAAATAAAATCATGAGAAAAATGGGGTTACTAAATGAGTAAAAAAGCAAACGAAGAAAATTGATTAATTACTATTGATTTAGATGGTACTACTATTGGAAAAAAATCAGATGATAATTCAATATATGAAATTCCTGAAATCAATAAAAAAGCTATTAAAAAATTAAAAGAACTGGGTCATCATGTTGCAATTGTTACAGGAAGACCATGAAGATTAACTGAAGAAATCTATAAACTTCTTGATGTTAATACTATTGTTGTAAATCATAATGGAGCATTTATTCATCGTCCATTAGAAGAAGGATTTAAAAGTATCCGCACAGGAATGAATCGTAAACTTGTTCAAGAAGTTTTAAATACAAAATTATTAAAAGATGCAACTATCAATGCAATGATTGATTTTGATAAAAAAACTTGAATTCTTAATGATTATGATGAAGGATTTTTATCTCAATTTCATGTTGTAAAAGATAGAGAATTAAAAAAATTTACTATTCAAGAAGATATTACAGAGGATCCTTTTAGCGTTGCAATTAGAATTGATCAAATAAATAATGATGCAGAAGAAATCATTACACACTTAAGAAGATATTGAGGAACTTCATTTTCATTTAGATATTGAAATACCGCTAATAATTCATATTCACTTGAAATTAATCCAGCTTCCGCTTCAAAAGGAACTGCTCTAAAGATTATTGCTTCATATTACAATATTCCAATGAATAGAACTATTGCTTTTGGTGATGGTTTAAATGATATTCCTATGATTCATGAAGCAACAGTTGGTGTTGCTATGAAAAATGCAGTACCACTTTTAAAAGAAATTGCTAATGATATTACTTATAAAACTAATGAAGAAGGTGGAGTAGGTGACTATTTAAATCGCTTCTTTGATTTAGGACTTAAATCCTAGAATATATAAATTTAACAAGAATGAAAAAATCCTGAATTAATAGGATTTTTTTATTTTATATATATAATTATTTTTAATTTTAGTAAAAAATAATTTTAATTAGAAAATAATTAGATAATTTTAAAAGAAAGGTATTTTATATTTTATATAAACATTAAAGGTACTAAATGAAAAAATTTACTATTGGTAAAAATAAGGTTTCGTTTTTAAGTGAAAAAGACAAAATCTCTGGAAATCTATTTCTTCCAAAAAATTATTCTCAAGAAAAAACATATGAAGCGATAGTTGTAGTAACTCCAGCTTCTGGAATTAAAGAACAAACAGCAGGAATCTATGCAGAAAAACTTGCATCAAAAGGATTTATAACTCTCGCTTTTGATCATCGAACATATGGTGAAAGTGAAGGGTTACCAAGAGGAATGGAAAATGCTCCAATGAAAGTTGAAGACATTAAAAATGCTATTAGTTTCATAAAAACAATCCCTGGGGTTAAAGGAGAAATTTCTTTACTTGGAATTTGTTCTGGTTCTGGTTATAGCTTGCAAGCAGCAATGTTTGATGGAAGGGTTAAACGAATCGCTATTGTTAGTGCATTTATTGATTTTATTGATTATGGTCTTAGTGGAGCAACACAATATGCAAACGAACTAAGTGGTGATAAATATAATCAATTTGCGCAACAAATGAAAATGGCTTCTGATGCTAGACAAGCGTATTTTGAAACCGGTGAAGTAAAACAATGTTGAGGAATACCACCTCGTTCAGAAAATCTTGGAGAATTTTGAGGAAGAGCAGCTGATTATTATTTAAATCCTAAAAGAGGAGGACAATATCCTACTTATTCTAATATGAGAGCAACAATCTCTTTAGATACTCGATACTTCTTTAATCCAACAGAACATATGGATTTATTGAAAAATAAACCTTTTCTAATTATTGTTGGAGAAGAATCAATGTCATTCCAAATAAGTCAAATTGCTTATGATAAAGCATTAGGCAAAAAAGAATTAGTGATTGTTAAAAAAGCTACTCACTTTGATTTATATGATCAAGATGAATACGTTGATCAAGCAATTGAAAAATTAACTTCATTTTATAAATAAACATTTTAAAATTTTATTAAAAACACTGCTAATTTAGCAGTGTTTTTATTATTTATTATGTAATTTTTACTTAAAATCTTTACTATAAAATTTTATTTTTTTCTAATATTAATAGAAAAAAATCAATAAATAAAATATTTATTTTAAAATAAATATTTTTATTTAAGATAATTTTACCAAAAAACATTCCTATTCTAAATAAAATAACATATTAATATATAGTAATGTATTTCTTAAAAAAAAGAAAAAAATTATTAAAAAAAATAAAATCCATAAATAAGTGTAGAAAACATAAGCTTTTTTAATAAATTTATGAATATTTATGAATAAATAAAATAATAAAAATTATTTTTTAATTAAAAATTATTAGTTTTACTATTGCTATAATGAAGTTAAAGGTTTCTTTTTTTATTATTATCTTAATTATATTAAGGTAATAATTTAAAAATGTAGAAGTAAGAGTGAGAAACCTATGATGAAACAATAAGTAAAGTAGGTAAAAAATAATGAAAAAACTAGGTATCTTTTTGACAACCTTTGCTGGACTTTTTATTGCTATTCCTTTGTTAAATATTAATTCTCAGGTAAACAATAATAATCTTAATTATCATCATCAAAAAAATAATGAAAATGTAGAAAATGTGGACGTTTACACTATTGATGATTTTATGACAGCAGCAAGAAATAATAATGATATGTCCATCATGAATAATATTGATTTTTCTTCAATTGCATTTAATGATACTATTGATTATTATTCAGGAACTATTAATGGTAATAATTGAACATTAAAAAATAGAAATGGGATTAACAAAGACAAAACAAACTTTAGATATTTTTTCAATGATCTTAATAATGCGAATATTAATTCATTAATTTTAGATGATTTTGATTTTTTCGCCAATAAAGTTGAAAATAAATCTGAAATTAATAATATTAATATAAAAAATCTGATTGTAGAAGATTTAGATTATTCTTCTAATAATTTAGATTATTTCTCTTTATTTGTTAATGAAATAGATTTTTCTACAATTAAATCAGTTATTTTACAAAATGGAACTTTTAGAAATAATAAAATTATAGTAAATGATTTAACTGAAACAATTAAAGATGGTTATTTTAGTATAATGTTTGCAAAAGGTCGTGAAGCAACACTCCAAAATGTTGGAATCTTAAACTTAGCTTATGATAACAATGAAATTACAACAAACTTTAATCAACATATTAGTTTCCTTGGTGGTGATTTTGTTGGAAAAAGTATGCTAGTAAAAAATATTATCAAAGGAAGCTTTGTTAATGGTGTTTACTTTAAAAAAAACACCTTCACAAATAATGCTGAAAATATTTCAAAAATTGAAGTAAGTGGTTTTGTTTCTAAATTATTACTAACCAACAATGAATCTACTGATAATTACAGTTCAAACATTTACATGAACAATAATAACTTTAATTCAAATGATGTAAGCAAAATTGAAATTTCAGCATTTTCTAATTTATTATTTGGTAAAAATAGTATAATTAAAAATACCGTTGTTGAAGAAATTGATTCAAAACGAAATCACAGCCTAAAACTTGGATCAAAAGATTCTCCAATTAATACTTTAATTAACAATTTTTCTTCTGAAAAAGAATCATATAAACACATCGAAAATGTATGATCGATTACAAAGAGTGAAAATAAACCTAATGCAGAATTAAATGTTGAAACTCTAAATAATTTAACACCAGATTTTTGACAAAATAAAGTTAGTTTTAATCCAAATAGTTGAAGAAATGACACTTTATTTACAAAAGATTTAGAAGAAGATAGTATCGGTTATCCCTTATTTAATAATTTATCTTTCATAAAAACAAATATTAAAGAAAGTACAGAAAATAATATTATTATTAATGTTCAATTAGATAGCCAATGAAGTACTCCAATTACTATTCACTCTATTTTTCCAAATTATGAAAAAATAACAATTACAGAAACTACAGAATTTGATACTAAAATTCCATATGAATATACATTGTCTAAAGAAACATTAAACAAATGATTTTGATTTGATTTAAATGGATTAGAAACAAATGATCTTTATGCAGTTACTAGCGGACTAGTAAATAATTTCCAAGAACAACAATATCAAATTCCTTCTATAAACATTACTAATGAAATAAACGGATTAACTAGAAACAATTTTAAAACAATTAAATATGACTATAACATTGTTGATAATAGTAACTTAATTGTTACTAAAGATTTAATTCTACCATCAATTACAATTGAAACTTTTGATGATGAAATTATAAAAACAATTAATAAAGATAATTTATCATTTGTTTTCCCTAAATATGTATCTGATCCAAATAACTGATTTCAACAAATCTTATCAAATGATACTTTTAAATATTTTAATGGTAAAGAAACAGTAGAAAATGAATATCAATTAAAAGGTGTTCTTACTAATGTTGAAGAAATTACCCTTGATAAACCTAATGCAATCATTAAAAATGAAAAAATTGATAATGGATTAAAATTTACTATTGATTATCAATCAAAAATGAAAAACTTAAATATTAAAAGTTTAAGTAATGATGATTATATTATTATTCATTCATACTTTAAAGAATTTGATATTGATGGTGATGGAACTCCTGATAGCTTTGATAAAAAAATCAACATTAAAGAATTTGATTTAAATTTAGAATATACTATTACAGGACTAGAATTCGATAAAGAAGCAATGTTCTTTCAAGAAGGAACGTTACAAGAAACTTTTAATGAATTTTATTCCATAGAAACTTCGATTAACTATTCTTTCTACAATGATATTAATTTTAATATAGAAAATGGTAGTATTAATGCTATGGAAAGCGATAGCTTTCTAACAAATTCTAGTGGTGTTGAAAGTTATGATGAAACAAAAACAATTAATGATGAACTAAATATTTCTTATAATAAAGAAAATAATAGTATTGATTATCAAATTAATAACATTAATGATTTCCCATATATAAATAAATATAATATTTCTATTGATCTAATGAATTCTCTTGGTACAGTTGGAAACATTAAATTAGATAATAATAAAAATAGTGGTAGCATTAAAATTAAAGATGATTCTATTAAAGAAGTTTTTGTAAATCCTTCTTATAACGCTTCAGATTATTTTTATCTAAAAATAAATACTCCTGAAAGTGTTTATAGTTACATAGATGTTAATAAACAAACAATTCTAAAACCTATTGATACTTTAATTCCTTCAGAACAAGTTGGATATAAATTAGGAATCTCAAATGATTCAATTATCAATAAAACTAATGCAGAAGATATTATGGATTATCCTATTACTCCGCTAGAACCAGGAAATAGTAGTGTTTGAATAATTATTGGACCTGTAATGCTGTTTCTCTTTATATTGCTAACAGTTTTATTAATTACTTTATATTACATGGATAAAGAAAAAAAAGAAAATAAAAAAGAATATATTTCATAAATTAAATTTATCTTTAAATAATTAAAAACACAACAGTTAATTGTTGTGTTTTTATTAATTTTATAGAAAAAAAATAGTTTTTTAAAGAAAAAAGAAAATTATATAATTAAAGTGATTATTTAAAGTAAAAATTAAGTGATCGATTTTCTTTTAAAAGAAATTATAATTTATGGTTATATCTTTATGATACGTTTTAGATAGGAAATGTAATGCTTAAAATGTCAAAATTAGAAGTACTACTAAAACAACATATTGAAGAAGGAGAACTTCTAATTAAAGAATTAGATTTACTTCTTGAAAAATCAAACAATAAATAAAACTACTTAAAAACACCTACTTAGCCTAGAATAGAAAAATTTCTAGTTTAAATAGGTGTTTTTCTTTATTACAATTTATTGTAATTTTATTCACTTATAGTTTTA
>CAMZOE010000076.1 GCA_947330515.1 uncultured Mycoplasmataceae bacterium | reverse complement strand
ATTAATAATATTTTCTATTGGAGGAATATTAATAGATTGAGGAATTAAAATTAAAAATAATGAAGAAGGAAGTGAAGGAAAAGATAAAATTAATAAAACTATAAGAGGAAGATTTTTTGGAATCACAATCCTTGTTATTTTAGGAATTATTGGTAGTGGATTAATAATTGGATTGGTAAGTTAGTAAGAATGAAAAATAAAATAAATTTTAAAAAATATTTTAAGTATGGAATTTCTTTCTTTCTTTTAATTATAGTTTTATTGGGAGTTATTATTGGAACAATAGTTGCTTTGCAAAACTCTAGTAATGGAATAGATGATTTAATTGTTAAGATTGTTCTTTCTATTTTGGGATCAATTTTAACTTTATTATTAATAGTAATTACTCCTATATTTAAGATAATAATAATTTCTTTACAAAATGCAATTGCAATATTAACTTTATATCCTCTTTTAAATAACTTATTTTCTTTTAATTATTTAACTTTTATTTTAGTAACAGGAACTATTTTTATTGTTTTACTTTTTATCTTTACTATATTATCTTTGTTCAAGAATTCAAATGCAGAAAAAAATAATTTTCAATGAAGAAATTTATTAAAAGCAATGATTTTAATTTTAATTGCTCCAATATCAATGATGTTAGTTTTATCTGTTGCTCAATTGTTAGCTTCTTTAATTTTTGATATTGATAATATTTATTCATTTTCAATTTTTGATTTATTATATAAACTTTCACTTGGTAATGAATCTATTGATTGAGGCGATGGAGTTTTAATAAACTTATCAGAAACTTTCTTTAAAGATCTACTGTTTATTTTAGGCGGTGGGTTTATAATTTATTTTTTATTTTATTTTGGAGTTGGTTTAGGAACAAGAATATTTGAATTAATTATTATCGGAATTGGAGGAATTTTAGTAGCTTCTTCTTCAGGGGTTTATGATAATGGTGAAAGATTTAAATTATGAACTTCAATTATGTTACAAAAAATCTTAATTCCTATTATTTCAATTATCGGATATGTTTTATTTTTATCTTTAATGCCTGAAATAATAAAAACAGTAGAAGATATTGGAGGAAATTGATTTGTTCTTGGTCATGAATTTGAATCTAAAGCTATTATAGAATTAATGTTATTGATGGGAGGGAGTATGTTATTAAAATCTCTTTCTACAGAATGAGCATTTATGATTGCTGGAGAAAACGGTAAAAGTGCTTTTGCAACACAAATGAATACAGTAATGGGGCAAATGGGGCAAATGAATGGTCCTGCTAAATTTTTAAGTGGTATGATAACTCCTTTTAATATTAGCAAGGGAAAAGGATTAGGATCAATTTTATCATTTAATCTTTCCAAAAGTCGTTCGCTACAACTTAATAAAAATAATAATAAAAATAAAGAAAATGATTTGAAAAAAGATAATAATGGAGAGACAAAAAAACAAATTAGTCTTGAAACAAAAACTCTTTCTAAAATAGAATTAAGAAAAAGAAAAGATAAAAATAAAAAATAATTTTTAAGAGGTGATTATTATTAAAAACAAAAATATTATCGGAAACCCCAAGAGGAAAAGATTTTCTTTTGGGTATACAAGTTTTTTTGGTGAATTCGGATTAATAGATTTAGGGATAAGTTTATTTTTTATTTCAATAATTATTGTTAATTTTATTTTTTCTAAATTTATTATTGCTTTAGTTACTTCATTATTTTTAATTGTTTTTTGAATTTTATTAATAAAACAGTTTGGTAATGAAAAAAGTTATGATTTTATTATTAGTTTTTTGGCTTATCATTTTTCTTATAAGAAAATCAAAAATGAAGTTTTAATAATGGATTCAAAAGAAGTTGTTTTTAAGGTAAAAAACGGATTTAATTTGGAATTATTCGAAATTAAAGAAATTGATGAATTACTAGAAAAATTTAACCACTTTATTAAGCTGTATGATGGACAATTTAAAATAATGAAGTATAATAGTGGTTTCCAATCACAAAAAAATTGCGATTTTATTTATGATATTTATTTAAACGAAAAGGTATTAAAAAAACAACAATTACAAGAAATATTTTATGAATATAGTTCTGATTTAGCAGAATTAGAGTTTAATAACGAAATCTTTTTTATTTTAAAAAATCCTAATAAAACTCAACTTAGTTTTATTAAAAATATTAATTTAGGATTTAGTTTGGAAATGGTAGATAATAAAGAGTTTGATCAAATTAAATCATCTTTGTTTAAAGAAGCAGAAGTAAAGACGAGTAAAATCATTGGAGAAAAAGAATTTATTGTTTCTAAGGCTAAATTTAAAAGAAATGTTAATTTTGGATGATTAATTAATTTATTCAACAGTTCTCAAGTATCTTTTATTTTGGAAGTAGATTCTTTAAATTTTGATCAACAACAAAAAGTAATAAAAAGATTAAACAAACAAAAATTGAATTATAAAACTAATAATGAGATTGAAGAAGTTGAAAAAGAATATTTAGTGGAAGCAAACAAGGAAGTGATGGCTGATATTATTCTTTCTAAAGAAGAATTAAAAATGATTGATTTAACTACTATTTTTGTAAAGGAAGATACTGAAATTCCATTGATTAATCAATACAAAATTTTTGAAAAAAATAATTATTATTGTAGTGGATTTAAGTTAATTAAAGAATATTTTAATCAAAAAAACGCCTTAAAAAAAGCATTTGAATGAAACAATGGTATTTACCCTACTACTAATGAAACGATTTCTAATTCTTATCCTTTTGGAAATCAATCTTATATTGAAAGTGAAGGTTTTTTCTTAGGAACTATTGATGATAGATATCCTTTTATTTATGATTCATGAAGTAGAAAAAATAAAAGTAATTGACATACTATTTTATTAGGAAGTAGTGGTAGTGGAAAAACTACCTTAATGAAATATATTATTGCAGGAGAAATAGCAACTCATAAAGGAAGACATATCATTATTGATCCTCATGATGAATTTAGAATTTTTGCTGAAAATTTTAATGGAATTGTTTATAAATTGAATAAAATTAAACTAAATCCTTTGAAGTTTGTTGGAGTTACTGAAAAAAACTTTGATGAACAAATTCAAAAGAAAATTTTATCTTTAAAAGAAATGTTTCATTTAATTTATAAAAATGAATTAAATCCAGACTTTAATCAACAATTACAAAAAATCCTTATCCTTTTAGAGGAGGAATTAATTAATAGAAAAGAAGAAATAATGAATAATTATGAATTTAAATTTTCAGATTTATCAATAAGTGAAGAAGAAATTTTTGCTCCAATTATTCATGGAGTATATAAAATGTTTAATGAATATGAAGAATTAGATTTTAATTATAAAATTATGGTTTTAGAAGCTAAAGAATTATTTCTAATGGAAGAAGAATTTAAAAATACTATTATTTTTTTAATTATGAATCGCATTAATGAAGAAATTTTTGCAAATCAAAATGGAGGAAAATTAAATTTTTATTTAGATGAAGCAGGAAAATTTTTAAGAAATGATTTTCTAATTAAAAAGTTATCTCCATTATTTTCTGAAGCGAGAAAATTTAACACAAAAATTACTATTGCTACACAAAATTTAACAGATTTATATAATGGTAAAAGTATTGATGTTAATTTATCAAATATTTTTTCTAATGCTTCAAATTTATTCATTGGTTATTTAAAAAATGATCAAATAGATTTATTAAATGATTTTGTTAGTTCAGGAAGAGGGAGAGAAATTACTGATGTAGAACATAAACATATGAATAAAAAATTAGGACATTTTCTTTATCTTTCCGATGAAAATAGATATTGTATTATTTCCTTTTATGATGAAGTAATTAATGAAATTATTGGGATAAAATCATAGTAATTTTTCTTAATTAAATTATTTAATATTTAAAAATAAAAGATATCATAATAATTAAAATGTAATTATTTAAAAAATGATTACATTTTTTTATTACAAAAAAATAAAACAAAAGAATAAAAAAATAAAAAGAAAATATTTTATTAAATAAGTGTGTAAGTATGATATTTTTACCAATTTTATCTAATTCTTTTCATTGAATAAATAGTATAATTTAATCATACTAATATTAATTTAATGAATAATTATTTATTGATAAATTAGAGAGGAAATTAAAATGAATAAAAAATTAAATAAAGTTTTCTTTATTTCTTTAGCTCTTGTTCCTTTTGCTTTTGCAAAGGTAAATTCGGGGTATTTACAAAATAATACACAAAATAGTATTATTTCAGAAGATAAGAAAGAAAATGAAAATCCAAATAACGATCCTGAAGTGGATTATGCCAGAGCAGGAGGACATCTTTGAGGAATAGAAACGACTGTTGCGATTGAATCAGTTGAAACTGAAACAGAAAAAGGGATTCGAGTAAGTGAATGAACTAGAATTGATATTCCTATTAAAAGAATAAAAGAAGATACTGCATATTGATGAATTAGTAATTTGGAAACTTTTTCAATTACACTTTATGATGTTACTGATGGTCAAAAAATTAAGAAAGTGCAAAGAGACTTAAAATCTGAAGGTGTAGGTGGAACATCTTTTTGAAGTTCTGCTTACATAGGGCCAAGTTTAGCAACTATACATTTTAACGAAGCTTCAAGTGATTTTGGTTCTTTCTTTACAGTAGAAGATGCAAATTTAGAAGAATTTCATGATTATCAAGTAGGATTCAATATTAATGAAGGTGATGATTTTAATCTTTATTCTAATGTTATAAGTTTTTCGAAACCAGAAGTAAAAGTATTGGATATTTCTGAAACTGAAGATTCTATAACAGTTAAATGAGAATTATCAGATAAAATTATTCTTCAAGACAAAACGGTTATTACAATTGATTATAAAAAAATAACAGCGAAATTAAATGGTAAAAGTTATGATATTACAGGTGATAATCCTAGTAATTCTTCATATACTTTCAATAAGTTAAAAACAGCAACTAATTATAATTTAACTTTAGGTTATGAAGCTACTAAAACTATTGGTAGTTATACAAGTCCTGTTATATCATCAAGTGAAGAATTTTTAGTCTCCACTGAAATGCCACAAAATTTTAGAGCAGTTAAAAACACAATTATCTTTTTCATAATACTTTTAATTATTTTATTAATTTTATTATTGTTATTAATTTTAATGTTCCTTTATTCTAACAAACAACGTCAAAAAATTACTGAATTAGCTCTTGTAGTTGATGAAGACAATATTTATGAAAATAGTACTAATTATTCTTA
>CAMZOE010000075.1 GCA_947330515.1 uncultured Mycoplasmataceae bacterium | reverse complement strand
CATAAAAAACCATTTTTAAAAATAATATTATTTTCACTTTTTTAGTTTCAAATCCGTTTATTGTCATTCTTTTTAAAAAAGATTTTTTTCTATATAATTGATAGTTTTGTGTAGTTACTACCAATAAAAAGAAAGTAAGAGCGATAGTAAAAAGACTAAAACAGAAAAGAATTAAACTCAAAAAACTTCCAAATACTACTAAAAAAAATAGTATTTCAACATTTAGCATTGAAAAAACTACCAAAAACTCTTTTTTCTAAAAATATTTTTTATCATAATAAAAATCCTTTATTTACTTATACATTAATTTAACTTAATTATACCAATATAAAAAAAGTAATTACTATACATTAATTTTTACTATAATAAAAACACAAAATAGTATAAAGGAGGTATTGATAAAATGTTTAACTTTAGTGATGAAAAATCAGATGCAAACAATCATAATAATACAGATCAATCTCATAATAATAGTACTTATAATAGTAATCATAACAATCGTGCAAATCAAAAAAATCCAAATCATAATTAAATATTCTCGTTAAAAAATACTAATTTTCAAAAAAGAAATTAGTATTTTTTTGTTATTTTTAGTTTTATAATTATTTTGTTAACAAATAATTAACAAAAGGAAAGGGAAAATATGGGAAAAATGTTAAAAAAAGTAAACAAACATATTCAAATTAATGATTCAAAATTTAATAAAATTAATAATAATTTTGGAAACTTAAAAAAAGATATTAAGAGTATATTAGTAAAATCTGGATTTCACCAAATTAATAATATTGTTCCAGCTGGATCTTTTGGTAAGCATATAGTAACAAGTAAAACTGAAGATTTAGATATTAATATCTTCTTTACGCATCCTCAATGTAATTACGATGATAAAACAATGTGTAAGAAATTAATGAGAAGATTTAAAGGTAATTTAGAAGAATATGCTAGTAAGAAAAATTATGAATTTAAATTAACAAAAAGTTCATATGAAGTAAAAATCCAAAAGTTTTCATATTCATTTACATTCATCTCTGAAAAAATATATAAAATGTGGTGAAATAATATTGAGTATGAAGATTTAAAATTTAAAGGATTACCAACAAAAGATGTAAATGCTTTATTAAAGGATGCTAATATCTCAAAAACTCAACGTTGAAATATAAGGAAATATCTTAAATTAATGCGTTATTTTTTTGCGTCCAATATGCAAAATTTATATTCTTACCAATTAGAAAATTTTCTTACTGATGAATTAGTTAATTCTAAAGGTGCTCTTAATCAATATCATGTATTTAAAAAATGATTATCTAAGCTTGGAGAAGGAAAGTTTGATGATAATCTTAAAAATTTAGGTATTAAAAATGAAACTGCTTTTGAAGGTTTAAAAAATAGAAGTAAAAATTTGTCAAATAACCTTCCTCAAGAATTAACAGAATTTGTAAAAGAATTATCTACTTTCATTTAAAACAATATTTATAAAAATCCAGCTACTATTTTAATGGTAGCTGGATTTTTTTCATTACTTTAAATTTTTTTTATCTTAATAAGATAAAATAAACATATAAAACCAAAAAAACAATTTTTAGAGAGTAAAACATGAGTGAGAGTTATTTAATTACAATTAAAGAAGAAAAAAAGAAGAAAATAAAAAAATTTTTTGAAGAAGATAAACCAACAGAGTTAAATATTAATACATATGAAGAGTTTTCAATTTTAATATTAAACCGGGATAAACATTTTTTCCACTTGAAATATCAAGTGGAATTTTTATTTTAATAAAAAACTTGCAATAAGTTTATCTAACGAAGATGATAATACTTGAGATAAAGAAAATACAAATAATGTTTTCTTTATTGTTCCTGATAGCTTTAATTTAAATCAAAATGAAGTTGATTTCAATATTATTCCTGATCAATTAACTAATGAAATAGCAAATAATAGTGTTAAATCACTTCATTCTTTATCAACAAGTAATTCAACTTTTAATTCTATAAAAATTAATTTTGAAAAATACTATGGTATTTATGGAATTACAAATTCATTTATTAAAGATAAAGATGGAAACAATACTAATAAAGTAAAAAAGTTTATTTCTTCAAAAGAAGGTAAAGGATATGGAGTTATTACTGACCTAGTTGTTAAAGAAGTTAATAAAGAAGAACTTTTGAAAAAGCAAAAATTTCTTTTAATTTTCTTCAAGCGAAAAAAGATATTGATTTAAAACAAAAAGATTCTTATTCTTTAACAAATCTAGTGTTAAAAAGTAATGGTAAAATAATTAGTGAATCTACTGATGAAAAAATTGTAACAACTACTGCTAAAGATAATTATCTTTATGTTGTTGATTTTAATTTAAATAAATCTGCAACTAAGAAAAACATTGATATTGATAACTTAACAATTGATTTTACTTATGAGGTTTCTACTTCTTTATTAACAAATACTATTAGTAATAGTACTACAAATATTAAATTAGTTTCTTCAAATCTTGGAGATTCAATTGATATTAAATTTGATGATGGAGAAGTAAGTTCAACATTAATTATTGTAATAGAAGTACTTGCAACAGTAATTTTACTAATCTTATTATTACTTATTTTATTCTTAATTTTAAGACAACGTAAAAATAAACTTGAAAAACAAACTGGTGTTCAAGATGGTTTCTTAGAATATAATACAGAACATTCTTTTGATGATCTTTATAATGAATCACAAGAAAACTATGATTATTATGAAGATGCTGAAGAATAAGAATTAATCGAAAATTTAAACTAAAATAAACATTTTTCCACTTGATATTTCAAGTGGAATTTTTATTTAAATTTTTAAATGAAGTGTTAGCTTTAAATTTTTTTATCAAATCATTATAATTTGCATTTAAATCTTTTTTAGTATCTAGAATTCTTTTCGGTTCTTCTTTTGTGAGACTATCTTATTTAGAAATCTTTTCCTTTTTTCTTAAATTTATTGTTAAAATTATTTTTTCTTTCAATTAACAAAAAAAATACTACTTTTTTGTTATAAGCAGTATTTTTTTGTTATAAAAATATTTATTTTAAAATATTGAATGTATTATTTGTTTTCTTTAATTTTTTGGATTAATTCTCCTACTTCAGAATGAGCATTTTCATAATTTTTTGTTTTTGATTTACTAATTTCTAATGCATTTTTTAATATTTCTTCTAACTCATCTTTTGGTTTATTTTCCAATGTTTTAAAAAAATTTTTATATGGTTTTTTTTCTTTATTAATTAATTTTTTAAAGAAAATCATAGATTCATCTTTGCTTTTGGGAACTGTTTTTTTACCTTTTAAAAATGATAACCAGACTTCAAAAGTTGAATGAGAATAAAAAATTGAAAAATCTTTGTTTTTTCATTCATTAGATTTAATTTTATTAAAGTTATTTTCTTCATCTTCAGTATCAATTACAAAAATGATATTTTCATCATTTTTTGAATTTTTTTTATAAATTATTTCCAGTTGCTCTAATTTTGTTTTACCTTTTAATGGGTAAAACTTTAAACCTTTTGTATTTAATCCATTTTTTCTAAGATGGTTTTTTATCAATTCAAAAAATAAAATTTCTGTTTGTCCTTCACAATAAATATTGTAATCCTTTAAAATTTCTCTATTTTTTTCTCATTTATTTACTTTATTTTTTGATCTTATTGACATATGGAACACCACCTAATTTTCCTTTTAAGTAAAGGTTTTTTGTAGAAACTTCTTTTCTTCTTAAATTAGGAAAATTAGAAAGAAAGTAATGAGTTGTAAAAAATTCTTCTTCATCACGCTCAAAAAAAACAATTTGTCCAGCATTAATATTTTGATTATCAAGTATTTCTGGATTATGAGTAGTAAAAATTATTGTATTTTTCTTGTTATTAACAAATTCATCACTTAAAATACTTTTTATTAAAAAAGGATTTATTCCTGCATCAATTTCATCAATTAATAAAATTGTATTTTGTTCTTCTGCTAAAAGAATAGTTAAGAAAAGAGTAATAATTTTCTTAGTTCCTTTTGATAATTCTTCTCAAGCAAAAGCGTGATTATTATGATCAATAAATTTTAAAATATACTTTTCGCTACCACTGTTAAAAGAAAATTTATCATTGTATTTATTATTAATAATTTTAATTTCTTTTAAAAGTTTTTTTACTTCTTCTTGTTCTTTTAATTGTTTTTTCTCATTTGATTTTTCCAAAGAAGATAAATCTAAAAATTCTTCAATAGTTTTTTTTATAGTATTATTAATTTCCAAATTTTCTTTATTTTTTTTGGTAAATTCTATTGTTTTAAGAGAAAAATCAAATGCATTAATTACCTCTTCAAGATCTTTTTTATTTTTTTCTAAAATCTTTATAATATCTTTATTATATTTTAAATTTTTATTAGTGTTAAAACTTTGATTATTTGATTTAGTGTCTTCTTTTTTAAGTATAAAATGGTCAAAAGATTCAATAAAGTTGATGTTAGTGACTAAATGATAAAAATTTGAAGGAATTTTAACTAATGAAATATTTAAAATATTCAAAATTAGTTTTTTCTTAAAATTTTCTTTACTATTAATTTCTTTAATATTATTTATATTTTGAAGATTGATTAACCTTCTATCTCTAGTAAAAATTATCGAAGTACCATTTTTTTCAAATAAAGTTTTATATTTATTTTCTGATTCAAATGAAAATTTTCATTCCAATATTTCTTCTTTGATTTCAACATCTTTATGATTTATCTTTAAAAAATATTTATAATCAATTTCTCCATCTGATAATTCAATCTCAAACTCTATAAATTTTTTTTTATAATCAAATATTGGAAAAATAAAAGTTCCAATATCATTTCTTGAATTGTCTTCAATTAAAGAGGAAAAATATTTAATAGAATTAAGAAAATTAGTTTTTCCTACATTATTTTTTCCTAAAATATAAATTTTTTTAAAAGCTTCGTTTTTTTTATTCATTAAATCAATATTAAATTCTTCAAAAGAATAAAGATTTTTGATATAAACAGTTTTTATTAAATTCATTATATTCACCTTTTGCTATTAATCCTACAATTAATTGTAGGATTAATTATTAATATAATATAATTTTATATCAAAATAGTAAAAAAACAACAATTAATTGTAAAAATTATATAAACAAACTACAAATACATTATTAATGTCAGCGTTATAACTATATTTGAACTGATTTCTTAAATTATCTATGTATAAAAAGTAAAAACTATTTGTTCTTTTTAAAATAAAAATTAAAATGTTTTAAATTTTATTATGATTTTATTTTTGTAATATTGAAATTATATTATATGAAAGCGCCTTTTAGTAAAAACAAAATTACAAAAGAGTGCTATTTTTTAAGGATGTATATTCACCCAATATTGAAAATGCTCATCAAGGAGATAAAAGTAGACATAAATAAATATCTCTAAATATATTTTAATAAAAATTAAAATATGAACAAAATTAATAATGATTAATGTGAGTGAAAGTAAATATTAATATCTTAGTAACTTTATCTTTGACTACTTCATTAAAAAGAAAATCCCAATCTTTTAAAAGAATGGGATTTTTTATTTAGCAATTTTTTTATTTAGCAATTAGTACTTTACGAACTTAAAACAGTTTTTTTAAAATATTATTTAAGTTTTACTTCAGTGATTTCTGGAACTTTGTCCTCTGCCATTGAAATTCTTACGACTTTTTTAGTGTTTTTTAAAGCATCTAAATCAGCCATTCTAATTGAAATATTATTATAAGTTTTATAATAAACTTTTAGGTTAGTTAAATCTTTAACGATGAAAAAATCAGTATGATCTGCAAAAGTATTTGCTGCAGTTTTAGAAAGCAAGCTTCCTTTGAATAATTTTGTTGTTGCATTAAATTCTTTTTTACTTTTAGTTTCTAAAGTGAATCCCGGAACAATATCACTAGTATTTAAAATTCTAAAAGTAGTTCTTACTGCTTCTGTTGCATCTTCTTGTTCTTCAACAATTGAAGTAAAGATTGCTGCTCTTACAAATCTTGAATTAGCAGTAAAGTCACCAGGCATTCCCATTAATCCATTTCCTAAAGTAAGTAATTTATTTTCAGGTAATTCTTTGAAAAGAGTAGGTTTAGCTTCGAATTGAGTTAAATGACTATAACTTCTTAAGTGTTCATGATGTCATTCAAGCGGTGATGAATTAGTAAGAACTCCTAATGGATTTTCTTTAATATTCATTTTTTTGTTTTCGAATTCAATAACAATTCTATTTCCTTTTTGATCAGCAATTGCAAGATGTAATCCTAATCCTTTTTGTGACATTTTTGAATCAAAATAGAACATTTCTTCTAGTTCATCTGCTCTTTCTTTTAATTCATCAATATCAGCAATATTTCCTAACATTCATGTTGCTGATTTAACAACATTAATATGATGAGGTTCTACTTCTGATGGTTTTAATGTTCTATAGTCTTGATAATGAAAATATAGAACAGAAATTGCTAATCCTTTTTCGTTAAGTCCGTCATTTGCAATTTCATCATCATCAATGATTCCGTTCATACTGGCATACATATAAGAATATTTATTTTTATATGTAAATTTAGTTTCCGGAACTCATCCTGTTTTTAACTCATGATTTCTCGGAATGAAAATCATTTCTGCGTAATATAATGCTCCAAATTCGTTGGTTCTTCCCATAACGATTGAACCATCTTTGGCGTTTAGCGTAATATTTGTACACATAATTTCTCCTTAATTTTTACTTTGTTCGATTAAATAATAATACTAATGCTATTTTTATTTTCTTTTTTTATAATATTTTCAAGTATTTTTTATTTTTTTGTAATCTTGTATATACAAATATTAAATATTTTATATAATAAACCAACAATTTCTTTAACAAAAAAAGTCACGAAAACCCTTTAAATTAATAAGAATTGATCAATCTATCTATTTATTTCCTTTTGTAGCATTAAAGCCAAAAACATCACTCTTAAAAAAATCGATATATTTTTTTTCTTCTTGATTTAATTTTTCTTCATTGCATTTAATTAAAACCACAAAATTTAAATCTTGAATTTTTAACCCTTTTAAACTAATATAATGAAGAATTTTTTTATAAGTTCTAGTATTACTTTCTTCTCGAACTACTTTACTAATTTGATTTTGATGTTGTCTTCATCTTTTAAAAATATCTTTAGATTGTCCAATGTATACAGGAATCGTTTCTTGAATATTTTCAGTTTTAAGATACATTGCATAAATTCCAGAAGATCTTTCTTGATTTCTTGCATTTTTGCTTGCTTGTACCTCTTCTCAAGTTTTTCCTTTTTCTTTTATTAAACGATAATAATTTTTTTTACTACTTTCAAAATCATTTTGATGATTATTATTATAGTTTTCTTGAGCAGATGTTAGAGTTCTTTTTTCCTTCTCTTTTATTTCTCCTTTTATAAATACTGTAATAACTAATATTCC
>CAMZOE010000074.1 GCA_947330515.1 uncultured Mycoplasmataceae bacterium | reverse complement strand
AAAATAACAAGGATTGTGATTCCAAAAAATCTTCCTCTTATAGTTTTATTAATTTTATCTTTTCCTTCACTTCCTTCTTCATTATTTTTAATTTTAATTCCTCAATCTATTAATATTCCTCCAATAGAAAATATTATTAATATCCAATAAACACTCATAATAATTGTCATTAATTGAGATAAATTTATTTCTGCTGTTATTATTTGATACATAATCAAATCTCCTTTTTTTACTTTTTCATTACATAATTTTGTTTCATTTTTTAAACTCTATTTTTTTAATGAATAATAGAGTTTTTGTATTCTCTTTTTTGTTTACTACGTTTAACAAGAAGGAAAATTGTAAAGAATAATATTACTATTCCTATTAATCCTAGAGTAATTCATAAACCTGTTCAGCTTCCTTTTTCATCATCATCTTCATCGTGATGATCAATATGAAAGTCATAAACTGTATTTTCAATATTACTCATTTGCATTTGTTCTGTTACTAAAGAGTTAGGAATAGAAGTTAATTTAAGATCCATTACTTTAATATCTTTAATAAAGATGTTAGAATCGATTTTTTTAATATCATTAGAATTAAAAGGAATATAAACTCATTCTATTTTTAATTCATCACTTCTAATTGTTGCCATTTCACTATTAAAGTTACGTTGGGTTCCTCCACTAGAATATTCTTCTGTTCTTACATAATCATTAAGAGAACTTACAACTATAGTATTTAAATTTTCTTCAATATCTTTAAATTTAAAAGTGTCTTTTTGCTGATCGCTAAGGGTATTCATATAACTATCAATGTTCTCTTGAAGAGGTTCTTTATAGTTATAAATTCAATCAACTAATTCACGTAAATCTACTCATTCTAGAGTATAAGGGGATCATGCTCATTCAATACTTCCAACCACTTTATGAGTACTAGTCCCTCTTGTAGTGACACCTGTATTACCATTCTTAATTAAAGAATCTTCTGTTTTAAACTCTAAATTAAAATCATTGTAATTTAGATTTAAATTATAATTTTCATTAAATCTTTTAATGAACGAATCATTAATTATTTCTTTTAATGTTTTATCTTGTTTAATTCCATCTTTATTTTTTTGATAGCTTAAAGTAATTCTATTAATTGGAATCCTACTTCCATATCATTCAAGAATGTCTCTTTCTACTTCATCAATAGTATCATTTCATTTTTTGTCATAAAACATAATAGTATCTAAATCAAAAACTTCATCAAGTTTAGGAATAGTTTCTGCGGTTTCACTTGCAGTTAAACTTTTAATAGTTTT
>CAMZOE010000073.1 GCA_947330515.1 uncultured Mycoplasmataceae bacterium | reverse complement strand
CTAAATAGAAATGATTTGTCCAGCCACTTTCATGTCTTATTGAAAAAGTAATGTTGTCATAATATTTAAAGTTATTTTCATTTTCAATAAACTGATTTTTATCAATTAAATATCAATAATTATTTTGATTATCACTACCTTTACTTCTAAAATGAAAAACATTGTTTTCTTTATCAAATCCAACATTTTTAAAATCCAAACCTCAATCAGTCATTTCTTTTTGCAAGAAATAATTTCCTGTATGATTATTTAAAATGTAGTATTGTGGTTTATCTTTATCTTTAAAAGTCAACTTAATAATTGTTGTTGATTTGGATTTAGCAATTTCTTCAAATGAAGAAATTGCTAAATATTGGTTTGGTAAATCTTTAATATTAGTAGGTTGATAATCACTTGTAGAATCTCTAATAAATTGATTTACATCTGTACTTAGATTTACTAAATTGCTTTTTGGAGTATTAAATAATGTTATTAAACTAATAACGGCAATAGTTGTAACTCCAAAAAGTTTTTTTACTTTTGGTTTCATTTTCTCACTCTTTATTTTTTCATTACATAATTTTGTTTAATTTTTTAAACTCTATTTTTTTAATGAATAATAGAGTTTTTGTATTCTCTTTTTTGTTTACTACGTTTAATAAGAAGGAAAATTGTAAAGAATAATATTACTATTCCTATTAATCCTAAAGTAATTCATAAACCTGTTCAGCTTCCTTTTTCATCATCATCTTCATCGTGATGATCAATATGAAAGCCATAAACATCATTTTGTAAATTTTCTAAGTTAAGCTGTTCTGTTACTAAAGAATTTGGTACTGAAGTTAATTTAAGATCCATTACTTTAATATCTTTAATAAAGATGTTAGGATCAATCTCTTTAATATCATTAAAATTAAAAGGAATATAAACTCATTCAATTTTTAATTCATCACTTCTAACTGTTGCCATTTCATTATCAAAATCTTGAAAACTAATAAACTCTATATAATCATCACTATTAATATATTCATTTAGTGAATCAATAACTATAGTATTTAAATCTTCTTCAATGTCTTTAAATTTAAAAGTATCTTTTTGTTGCTCATTAAGGATATTCATATAACTATTGATATTATCTTGAAGCATTCCTTTATAATTGTCAAAAGGAATTGAATCTTCTTCTAATTCACGTAAATCTACTCATTCAAAAGTCGTTAAAGTTCATCCCCAACGAATACTTCCAACCACTTTATGAGTACTAGTTCCTCTTGTAATTGCTACTCCATTTGCTGTATTAATTAAAGCATCACCAGTTTCAAACTCTAAATAAAAATCATTATGGCTTAAATTTTGATGATAGTTTTTATTAAAATTTTCAATAAAAGAATTCTCAATTACTTCTTTTAATGTTTTTTCTTGTTTAATTCCATCTTTGTTTTTTTGATAGCTTAAAGTAATTCTATTAATTGGAATCCTACTTCCATATCATTCAAGAATATCAACTTCAACTTTTTTCATAACATCATCTCAAACATTACTCAAAGGATTAATAGTGTCTAAATCAAAAACTTCATCAAGTTTTGAAATAGTTTCTGCGGTTTCAGATGCAGTTAAACTTTTAATAGCTTTTTTAGAATAACCTAGTTTTTCCATTTTGGAAAAATTTTCTGTTCCTCTATCAGTTTCATATCAATATTTTTTTACATCATAATTAATATAAATCTTTTCTTCTCAACTTTTTCCAAACTTATCAATAATAGTTAAATTATTTTTCTTTTTATATTTATCAAGTTTATACTCTTCATTTTGATTAATTGGAGAATCATTTATAAAAACATTATCAATAAGTGGATCATCGATTTTAATTGTACTTTCATATTTACTATAGTAACCATCGACTAATCCATCAGTTTCATCTTCATAAACAAATCTATCTACTTTATTTTCAGTTGGTGTTTCTTCCATTTCAATTTCAGGTAAATAACTTTCAATAATAGA
>CAMZOE010000072.1 GCA_947330515.1 uncultured Mycoplasmataceae bacterium | reverse complement strand
GCCACTAAAATCCGAAGATTTTCGTTCGACTTGCATGTATTAGGCATACCGCCAGCGTTAATCCTGAGCCAGGATCAAACTCTCATTAATTGATGGTTCTATTCAGTTTTGAGAGAGCTTCGTCTCAGAAAAATATTGGGGCAAAAAAAAGTCTTATTTAAACATATTAGTAAAAATAAGTTTTTTTCAATTTGCTTGTATTACTTTTCTATACTTCTTAACTATAACAAAAAAAAGGAATTTTAACTAATTTTTTTTGTTTTTTTTAATTTAAGTTAATTATTTTAAAGATAATCATCCTTTTCTAAAAATTCGTTAGTAAATTCTTTTAATTCTTTTCCTTCAACAATTGCTTTAATTTTAATTAAATCTTCTTTTGATAATGAATTAATCATAGTTTTTCCATCAGGTTTTTTAATATTTTTTTTCGTTCTAAAAGTTTTTTTTTCTTTTAGTTTTTTTGTCATTTCATGTTGTTCTTTTTGTAATTTTTCTTTTTCTTTATTTTCAAGTGTTTGTTTTTGTAATTTTTTATGTTCTTCTATGCGTTTTTGTTTCAATTGTTCTTGTTGAATTCTTTTATGTTCTTCAATTGTCTTTCTTCTTAACTCTTCTTCATATTGTTTTTTAAAAATTTCTGTATCTGTATCATATGCTGAAGCATCATTAGAAATTAAACTAGGATTTGTATCATAAGCTGAAGCATCATTAGAAATTAAATTAGGATTTGTATTAGGAGTTGAAGTGTCATTAGAAATTAAACTAGTATCTACATTAGAAGTTAAATTATTATTTAAATTATCATCAAATAATTCATAATAACTATTATCTTCTTCTGATAGTTCTACATTATCATTTGTTGTTGATTCATAATATACATTATTTTGTTGATTATATAATTCATTACCATTAAAATCTTCAAGTGAATTATCTTCAAATGATTCTCCAGTTCCACTAGCAACTACTTTTCTTTTTTTATTTTTTAAAATCATTAAAACTAAAAGTAATAAAAATAAAATTATTGTCATCGAAACAATTAGATAAACTCATCATAAATTTTTACCTTTTGAAATATTTCTCCAAGAATCAATAAAATTATCTTTTGTGTCATCAATGAAAAGATTTTTATCTTTTATTGAAATTGCAATTGATTGTGTTTTTGTGTTTGCATTAATAACAAAATATAAATTATTATAATTATCAAGATTTTCTATACTTTCTTCTGTTGAAATAGTTTTAACACCTTTTAATGTTTCCCTGCTAAAATCAATAGAAAAACTATCTAGTTCTTTATTTTTTTCAAAAATCTGAAAATCAACACTTGTAATTAATCCAAGAGGATCTTCAATATTAGCAAAAATTGATAAATTATTTCCATCATATGAATTAGTAAAATTATAAAAAACAAAATTTTCTTTTGATTCTGGATTAAGAAAAAATAATTTAGAAGAAAATGTTCCGAATGAAACTCTAATAAATGAAATGTTATCTTTTTCTTTTAACAAAGGCATTTCACTAAATGATTGATTATATTCTGAATTGTTAAGGGTTTCAAAATTAGTTACTATTTCACTATCACTTTTATAAGAAAATTTATTTTGAAAAGTTAAATTTTCCCTTTTTGTTTTATTTTTATCGAAAAATTCTATTTTATATGTTTGAATAAAATAGTTATTAGGATTAATAATAAATTTTAAATATGAAGAATGATCTGTTTCATCAAATAAAATTTTTTCATTGAATTTAAGTGAATCATCATTTAATTTTTTTAAAGATAAAGAATGTTTATCTAGTTCTCAAATTTCCTGATTAAATTCTTGGAAAACATTGTTTTCATTTAATCATGAATCATCATTTTGAATATAATGTTTTATAAAAATATTTGATACATTAGAATTAATATTAAAAGCTCTAATCGTATTTGAATAATTAATCTTTTGTTTTGTTTTTTGAGTATTTATATAGAAGTAATAATCAGTAAAAGCATTTTTATCTTTTGTATTAAAACCATTAGTATAAATATCTTCATAGTTAATAAATATGTCTTCATTTGAAGGAAAATATATCATCGGTTGTAAAGAATAATTTCCAATTATCTTTTTAATAGTATCTGAATCAACACGAAATAATGTTTCATTACCATTAATAGTTATATCTTTTAAATAAATATCACTTACATTAATAAAGAAACTTTGCGCTTCTCTTAAAGAAGAAGATTCATTCAATGTTTTTGATGTCAATTTATCATTTGAATAACTATTTGAACTAAAAATGTCTTTGGAACTACCTTCTTCAATATTACCAACTTCAAAAAACAAGGGAGAAAAATCAATATTTGTTCTATTATTACCCATTTCACTTTCATCTTGTTTTATTTCGATTTTATTATTAAAAATAGAAATTCCTTCAAAAGAAAGATTTTTAAAATTAGCAATTGTATCGGAAGATTTTATAGGATCACCTTTTTTTCCTTCTCTAATGTTATTAATTGCAGAAATTCTAATATCAGGCATTTTATTATTTTTATCTTTATCAAAAGCTTTATAAAAAATAATATTATTATCTTTAAATTCAATGTCTTCAACGGAAGAATTTGTCCATGAAGAATTACCAAAAAAAGTTCCAGCAACAAAAGAGAAATTTATAGAACTTACCTTATTACTTGATAAATCATCAGTTTTTCATTTTAATTCAATATTCATATCACTAAAATTTATTTTTGAAAAATTAACATTAATCAAATGAGAATCTATAACATTAAAGAAAATAAATGGAGAATCAATAAAATTAATATTAGAAATAATGGAGTTTTCAATATTGTCAAAAAGAAAAAGTTCTGATGCGATTGCACTACCATCATTTGTTCCCACTAAAGAAGAAGATGATCAATTATAATTTAAATTAGAATTATTAATTTTTTGTACTATTTTATCTTTATCATAAAAATGAGAAATAGAATGATTTTGACCATCGAAATTAATATCTATTAAATCTAAATTTTGTATAGAGATAGAATTTTGAAAATCAATATCTTTTTTTAATGTAATTAATCTTGATGTCGAATCATAATCTACCGTTTCTAAATTGTAATCTTTTTTATCATCAATTGTTATTTGAACAATATCACTTACAAATTTTTCACCAGTAGTTTCTTCTTCATTTTTAACTTTTTCAGGTTTTTGACTAGATAATGAAGAAATTGGTAAAAGAGGTGTTGTTACAAATATTGGTAAAACAAAAATTGTTAACAAACCGGTTACCAAAATTTTGTTTTTTATTATTGGTTTTTTCATTTTTCATTCCTTAAATTAATTTCTTATATATACATCCAAAGTTTACAAACTAAAGATAAATAACAATTATATTATATAAGAAATTTTAAAATTATTATCCTTACAAAGAAAACATCATTTGTTTAAAACCACATAATAAAAATTATTAATTAATAAATATTTATATTACAAAATTAAACAAGTAATTTTAATAATGTATCCATTTTAATTGGTGAAATTTTATCTTTAATATCATTATTATTTCTAACAGAAGTACCAATATGAAAACGATGAATATGTTTCAATTGAGAAAGAGGAAGAATATTTTCAATACCTACTCCTGATCCAATTAATAACTTATCAAAGATTAAAGTAGAAGCAAAAGATAAATTATAAAATCCTTCAACTGCAGTTTTTCCTCCTCCTGAAGAAAGAACAAAATCAATTTGAGGATATTTTTTAAGAACATTAATTGCATCTTTATAAGAAGAAGTAGCGTCAATTGCTCGATGAAAGGTTAATTCCAAATGTTCTTTTTCCTTAATAATTATTTTTAATTGTTCTTCATTAATAGTGAAATCATTATTTAGACTACCAAAAACAATCCCTTTAGCATTAGTTTTTTTAATTGCTTTTAATTTTTCCAATAGAAGAGAAAATTCTTCATCAGAATAAATAAAACTACTCGCTTTTTCTCTTAACATAACATAAACTGGAATTTTTAATGAATTTGAAACTTCATTAATAACATTAATTGTCGGTGTTAACCCACCCTTATCAAGTTCTCTTACTAGTTCTACCCTTGTAGCTCCCATTTTCTGAGCATCAAGAGCATCATCTTTACCTAAAACAATTAACTCTAAATCAATTTTATTTACTTTCATAATTTTTCATTTCCTTTAAATAAATTATTTATACTACCAATCCCAATATTCAATTTAAAAATAATGGGATTGTAACTATAAATAAATATTATCTTAAATAAAGAAAATTAAAAATTATTGATTTATTTCATCTAAAATTTCTTTTTCTAAAAGAACTCTTTTAGTAGAACTAATTTCATTACTATTTTCTTCTCTTCAAAAGATTTCAATGTAATTTTCTTCTTTTAATGAAGCATCAATTGCTGATTTTAGTTTATCTTCTATTTCTTTTGAAATTACTTTTGAATCGGTAGATAAAGATTTATTGTCTTTGGTGGTTTTTTCTTGATTGATATCTGTTGTTGTTTCTTGTTTGATATCAGTTGTATGATCATATCCTTCTTGTTTTAATTGAAGAATATATTTAGCAATAATTTCTGCTTGAGGACCAATAATGAATTGAGCAGCAGTATTACCGACTTTAGAATAACCAATATATCCAATTTCTTTAACTTTTTCTTGTGAAATATCGTTATCTTCAACTTGTAATCGAACTCTTGTTATACAATTATCAATTTCAGAAATTTTATCTATTCCACCAACAAGTTTAACGGTTTCTTTAGCCATTGTGTAATAAGGATCTTCATCATCCTCGACACCATTGCCTTTATTGAGTGCTTTTTTCTTTTTAGCTTCCTGTTTAGCAGTATGTTGTTCTTCCATTGTATTTTCACCTCTACCTGGTGTTTCAAGATTTAATTTATGAATTAAGAAATACATTAATCCAAAATAAATTGGAAAGACAAGAACTGTTATTGCTGGAACAATTAGATATACTCAAGGACCTGTTGTTGATAATTGAATTGCAATTGGAATAGAAGCGATTAAATCAACAAATCCTGCTGAAAATCCAAATCCAATTGAAGCACCAGTAGCAACTGTTCCTGCGGCTACAAACCCTGATAATAATGCATAGAAGAAGAATAATATTGGGGATAAGAACATAAAGGAGTATTCTACTGGTTCTGTAATTCCAGTAAAGAATGCTACTAGAGCTGTTGATCCCATGAACATTATTGTTGTTTTTCTTCTTTCTTTTTCTGCAGAAAATCCTATTGCAAGTGCCACCGCTGGAACTCCACCCATCATAATTGGGAAGTATCCTGTTTGGAAAGCACCTACATGAGCATTTTGAAGAATTAAAAGAGCATCATCATTTAAATATGTTTGCCCTGCAATAAATTCAGTTCCATTAATTGTAACATTTTCGGAAATTTGAAGTCCGTGTTCCATTAATGTTGATGCTATTGAAAAGGCATTAATATCTCCTAATAATGGTACTAAAACATCACCAGGTAATACTTGAGAAATTTGAGCTCCATGAACTGTTATTGGAACTTGAAATCAAAAGAATACATTTAAAACTTGGTGAAGTCCAAATGGAATCAATAATCTATTGAAGAAGGCATATAAACCTGCTCCAAGAGAAGGAATTTTAACTATTTGTTGAGCAACAATAATTAAAAGTAGTTGTAATCAAGGTCAAATTGCTGCTGTAATAATAGATATGAATGCCATAATTACAAGAACTGCCATTGGCACAAATCTTCTTCCTGAGAAGAAGGCAAGTGCTGGATGCAATTGTTTTCCAGATCATCTATTGTATGTATAAGCTGCAATTAATCCAGTTTCAATTCCAGCAAATACCCCCATATTTAATAATCAAACTCCTGCACTATCTGAAGTCGGAACTAAGTATAATAGGGTAGAATATTTAACTCCATCCTTTCCAGGAACGGTCATTACATTTTGATAGAATAATCTACTTAATGAAGTTGGTTCACTCTCTACCATAATATGTAAAGTAAAGTAGGCAAGTGCCCCTACTAGCGCTGCTTCACCTCGGTGATCTTTAGCAAAACCAAATGCTACACCAATTGCGAAGATAATTGGTAAGTTATCAAAAACTGCCTTCCCTGGACTTTCAATAAAAATTCCAAGTCATTTTACTCATTCAGTATCACTACCGGCAATTAACGTCCCTATCCTTAAAAGAAGAGCTGCCATTGGTAAAACTGCAATTGGAAAAACTAAAGATTTTCCAACGTTTTGTAAAACAGTTAAAAATCCACCACCTAAACCATAATCGGGTTTAGCAGATTTTACATCAACAACTTTTGTTTTTTTTGTTTTTGAAAACATTTTTTTCCTTTCTAAAATAAAAAAAATTAAATAAAAATATCTTTTAAAACAAAAATTTATTTAATTTTATTTTTTAATAACTTTATAATTAATATAATAAGTATAAATTTTTAAATGCTTACTTTCCTTTGGTTTGTGGAAATTAATAGTTTGATATATACGAATTATTAAAATTTAGTGTTTTAAAAAAAATTTATATATAATTTTTGTTTTGTAAAAAAGGTGGTTATTATGGTTATGGTTGAAAAAACAATTTCAAAAAAACAATTTAAGAAAATGATTCTTTCCAAACAGAAAGAAAGAAAAAAAGAATATAAAGAAAATTTGAAAGAATTTCCTGAAGAAAAGGCTAAATTATTTAAAAAATACAAACTTTCAATTGAAGAAGAAAACGAAAGTTTCATAGAATTAAGAAATGTTAACAAATATTTTTTAGTAGATAAAGAGTATCAATTAATTTTAAAAAACATAAATCTTAAAATTCCGGAACATAAAATTGTAGTTCTTCTTGGTCCAAGTGGTTCAGGAAAAACAACTATTTTTAATTTAGTTTCTGGATTGATAGAAAATGAAATAGGTGATGTAGTTATAAATGGAACTAATCTTAGTTTTTTAAATGATGAAGAAAGAACTATTTTTAGAAAAAAAAATGTTTCTTTCGTTTTTCAAGAATATAATCTTCTAAAAACTTTGAACAACAAAGATAATATTTTGTTAGGAAAAGACTTACTAGGGACAGAAAATAAAAACATTTTTAGTATTGAAGAGTTAATAAAACTTCTTGGTATAGAAAAAGAAATAAAGAAAAATCCTAATAATATTTCTGGTGGACAGCAACAAAGAGTTTCTATTGCAAGAGCATTGATTAAAAATCCAAAACTCTTATTAGCTGATGAACCAACAGGGGCATTAGATAGTGAAAATGCAAAAGAAACTTTAAAACTTTTTAAAGAAATTAATGAGAAATTCGGAACTACCATTTTCCTTATTACTCATAATTCTGCAATTGCAAAAATGGCAGATTTTGTTCTTACTTTAAAAAATGGTGAAATTTTTTCTTTTATTGAAAATAAAGAAAAATTAAATATAAATGAATTGGATTTTTAATTTATTAAAAAAATTAAAATATACTTAAACATTTATTTGGGATTGGTTACTTAAAATGATTTTGGAATTTTTTAGAACATTGATGATTATTGTTCTTTTAGTTTTTACTATTTGAACTATTTTTGTCATTATAAAAACTATATTTAGCTTTTGAAAAAGCAGAAGATTATTTAAATCTTCATTTAACTCAACTTGAAAAACATTCTTATCATCAATAATGGTTATTTTCTTATTTGGAATTTCTTTTTCCATTATTGGTGGAACTGTTGCAACAATTACAGTTTTAGATGAATCAGTTAACAATTTAGTGATTGATAATCACATGCATATGGGATATGCTTCATTAGATGATATTGATAAAAAAAGTACTTTTGAAACAAAACTTTTATTTATTGATAATAAAATTAATGATTTTAATTATGAAACTATTAATGATAATACAAAAGATGTTTATGAATATCTATATTATTACTTTGATGAAAATCCTGTTGTTCTTTATTATTTTTGATTTTTAGCATTAAATAAAATAGTTTCTTCTATTACTATCGATGACACTTTTGATAACATAAATTGAAAGTATGAATTATCTTATTATATGTCTAATTCTAGTGTTAATTGAGCTTACCAATATATATCACTAAATGATCATAATATTTTAAAAATGATTTATGATGTATCAACAAAAAATATTCATGAATTAAGTTATTATGAAAATGATATATATAATAAAGCAGGTTTAATGCAACTTAGTTTTGAAGATGATTTTAACAATCATCTCTTAATCAATGATTATGAAATTGAAAAAGGAGAAACAAAAGAAAGCATTGATAAACTAATAAAATATGATACAAATAAAGACTACGATTATGAAGTAGGAGTGGGTGCTGATTGAGCAAGAAAAAACAATTATCACCCAGGAGACATAATTAGTCTACCACAGCCATTTGGAATGGACTTTAAAGCAAAAATTGCTTTTACATTTAGAGCACCACAATATATGTATCCATCATTTAGTCCAACAAAAGCAATTCCAAATACGGAAAATCAAACTTACATTTTAATGAATTCAAGAGATTTTCTTAATTTATTTAAAGGAGTAGCTAAAAGTAAAATTTATTTTGGATGAAATAATTTATACAATGATATTAATACATATACTGATTATTCTAGTAATTATTTCAAAACACAGATGAAAAAATATATTACTACTATAAATAGTCTTTCTTTTCAATTTTTTGACAATGCTAGAATTTTTCTTTTCAATGATGTTTCTGTATATGATTCACTTTCAACAGAAGTAATCTTTTTTCAAATCTTTTTAATGAAAATTGTTTCCTTTATTTTATTAATGGTATTTTTACTAATAACTTTAGGAATACTAATTGTTCTTATTAAGAAAAAGATTGAAAATAATAAACCAGAACTTGGAACATTAAAAGCAATAGGTTGGGATTATAAAAAAATATCACTTTCATTTATTTCTTTTTCTTTAATGATTATTTTAATTGGTGGTATTCTAGCATTACTCTTTGGATTTTTAATTCAGAATTTTTGATTAGGTTTTCTTGGGAAACGATTTTTAATTAAGTTTAAATCACCCACTATTACTTTAATGCAATTACTAATTGTTTTCATTCTTCCAATTGCATTATTAATTTCTATTTCATATTTACTTACTAAAAAAGTTTTAAAAAAACCAACAATAGAATTATTAAAAAATGTAGATTATAATAAACCTAATTTCTTAGTTAAAGTATTTGATAAAATGAAATTTAGACCGAAAAATTTTTATCTTTCTTATCAAATAAAAATGATTTTTCGCGGTGTAGGAAAATCTATGATATTATTTGTTTCAATTCTTTTCAGTTTTATTTTTGTTTCAATGTCTATTACCGGAGTTAATCTAGTAAATAATTCTGTTGTAAATTTAATGGATTCTGTTAATGTTGATAATGTTTTTTTAATTGATAATTATAAAGATACTGAATTTATTAACAGTTCCAATGTTGACATTAATGAAAAATATATTAACTATTATATGTTTACTGACAAAATTGCTTATGAAGAAATTAAAGATTTATCAACTTTTGAAGAAGTTTATAACTTAGCAAAAACGAAAATAAATCTTTCAGGAACTACAAGTTTAGAACTAGCACAAAGTATGGATATAGAACTTGGAAATTATATTAGCACAACTCCTTTTTATAAAGAAAATAGTATTATCCCTTGACAAAGTTTTGCTATTCTTAAATATGCTTTAGATGAAGTAAATAAAGGAACCTCAAAGGATCCTTCTTGAAAAGAAATTCCATTAGAAAAAACTGGAATTAGTTTTAATAGTTATACAAATATATTTAATCAATACATTAATTATTACAACTTAAATAAAGAAATGAGAACAAGTGATTCTGAAGAAATTATCAAACCAAACATTACTATTAATTCATTCATTTATGATGGAGATAGTTTATATCCATTAATAAATGGAATAATGCAATGAGACACTTACATTGATAATTATTCCGGAGAAAAAATTCAATCTTTATGAGAGTTAGGATTTCATAAAAAAAATACTAATTTAATTAATCAAAGAATTGGTATTTTTGATGGTGAACGTTGAATTATAAAAGATAGTTCAAAATGAAAAACAGAAAAAGAATGATTAGAAGAACAAAAAAAATATGATGATAGTTTATCAAAAGAAAGTGGAGAAAAATATTTACTTAGTGAATATATTTTAACTTCTGAAGGTGAATGAAAAGTTGATGAAAAAACAAAAATAAAATATCAAGATAATGTTTATTCTCCAAGAGAAAGAAATACTAAAGCAAAAAGCAAAGACTTTAATTATCAATGATTTTCAAGTTTTGAAAATACTAAACAAATAAAAAATACTATTAATTTAAAAGATAAGGATTATCAACAAAAATTAAATGACTATAAAAGTCATGAAGTTTCTACAACATATATTGATAAAACTAGTGGGGAAATTTCACATGACTATGCAACTACTATTCCCATTATAATCGATCAAGCAAATGCAAAAAGACTAGGTGCCAAAGAAGGAGACATTATTACTACCAATAATATTGATGGAGATGATGAAAAACTTTTTAATAATTTAATTGTTGATAAAATCTTAAATAATGATGTTGCTTTTGAAATAATCGATATTTATGATTCATTTATTCCAATGGGTGGATTTACACTTGATAAATTTTTGGAAAATTATGAAAATAATTTTATACCAAATCTTTTTCTTGGAGAAAACAAACAACAAACTAATTACTCATTTACTTCTGATTTTTTTCAAAACGGTAGTGAGCTAACAACTGAATTTAAGAACGGAATAAAACAAAGTATTTCTTCAACAATTAGTAAAACTGTAATTACTGATCAAATTAAAATAATTACTGATTCAATTAATGGTTTATTATTTGTATTTTCATTTTTCGCATTATTAATTTCAATTTCATTGATATTGATTTCAATAAAAGAAATTGCTGATAATTCTATAAATGAAATTAGTATTTTAAAAGCGAACGGAGTTACAAGTTCCAAAGCTACAAGGATTATATTAATGCCTTATATTTTCATAATGATGATTGCATTATTAATTGCAATTCCTATAAATCTAATTGTTTTCTTTTTTGCTTCTAAAGGATTATCAAAAATTGTTGGTATTTTCCAAATAAAACTCGGTCTCTTTTTATGACAATGAATTGTTTTATTTGTTTTAATTTTTTCAATATTTATGATTATTTATTTTATTGTTTTCTTTACTATTAAAAGAAAATCAACAGTATCGGGGCTGAATTAATATGGATAAACATTTAAAATATGATAAATTAAAAAAAATTAAAAAAACCCTAAACATTGTTTTTCTTTTTTTACTAAGCATACTTATTTTTTTTAGATGAACTGGATTAATTGATGAAACAATTTTTAGTTGAAAAAGACCAGAAATTAGTTTATTAAAAAACAATCCTTTTGAACAAAAAAATGATCAACTTTGAGTAAACGTTACTTTTAACAAAAATCATGCTCATGTTAAAGAAGCACAAATTTGAATTGACGATGATGATAGTAATGCTAAAAATTTAAAAAACGGTACTCAAACATATATCTTCAAAAATTTAAATAATGGAATACATAAAGTTAATTACAAATATAAATGATCATTATTTGGAGAAAAAAGTGGTGATTTCAATGTTGAAATGGATGAAGTTTCAAAAATAATTTTTAATCCTTTTACTGATTTAAAAAGATATGAAGATAAAATAACAATTAAAACTAAAGTTGTAGGTAATTTTCTTGATTTCGATGGAGATGGAAAAAATTCTGCAGGAATTTATTATGTCAATACAGAATTAATAAATCATTGAGGAATTACACGTTTTAATATTAAAGAAAAAATTATCCAAAAAATATTAAATAAAGAATTTTCTATAAAAGATTGAATCAAAATTTTAAATGAAATTTTCATCAAACAAATAGACTTAAATTCTGGAGATATTGAAATTAATGACATTACAGAAATAAAAGTTAAAAACGATCCAAATGATACAGTAATTGAAAAATTGAGTGATCATAAAGGGAAAAACTATGGATTATTTCCTTTTGGTTTTTCAATTTATCAAAAAAGAATTTATGTCTCTTTTGCGCCATTTTTTAATGCATATGTTTGAGGTATTCCTTTGATAAAAAAAATTAATTCCCACGTTGAAGAAAAAGGAACAATTGTTGTTGATCGAATAGATATTGATAAAAATAATTTTTATAGTGAAGGAAAAAATTATTTACAAATCGAAGTTCTTAATAATATTGAAGGAAATGATAATTGACAAACAGTTTCAACAAAAATAATTGAATATAATGAATTCAAAAGAAAAAAAATAAAATTTGATGGAATTATGACAAATGAAGATTTATTTCCGGTAGATTCTGATTTAACAAAACCATTAACATATAAAATTAAAGTTCAACTTAAATATGATTATAATGATGATGACCTTCCTGATAAAGATATTCCAGGACCTAAAAATTCAAATATTTTGGTCTCTCAAGTTTTTAGTTTAAGTTCTAGTTGAAAAAGTTCCGATGAAGAAATAATCTTTAATCAACCTTATTATCAATCTATTTATAATGAAGATCATGAATTCGAAAAAATTAAAATTAATTGAGAAAGTAGTGAATGAATTAATTTACCAGAAAAAAATAGTAAAGTTAGTGCATATTGAAAAGTAGTAAATAAAAATGATAATACCTTAATAAAAGATTACACACTAATAGATGAAATTAATAAAATAGATTTTAAAAATCTTTCTAATGGTAAAACCAATGATACTATTTTCACTAAAGATGATTTTATTGATGTCAAAGAAAATAAGATCATTATTAGTTTACATCTTTATGTACCTACCTTTAATTGATGGGGAGAGAAAAATGGAGAAGATGAAAT
>CAMZOE010000071.1 GCA_947330515.1 uncultured Mycoplasmataceae bacterium | reverse complement strand
TTAAATTTAATGCCTCTCAAAGTAAATAATTTTTTGTTTTTCTTCTAATAACTGCATTTTATATTTTCCTTTAATTTATTCAATTTAATTCTTCTAATTGAATTTTAGTTAATTCTTTAGAGAAAGAAAAACTAAATAATGTTCTACTCTTATTATTGAATTTATTATCAATTTTTCCTATCATTTTTCTTTCACTTACATTTCCTAAATATATGTATCTATTTCCATCTGTTTTTTTAGAAAAGTTTTTATTTTGAACAAAAACATAAATATTATTATATTTATTACTTATTAATTTAGTATATTCCTTATTTTTTTCTTTACTTACTTCTCTTGTAGAAAATATTCCTTCATTTGCAGAAGTGATTTGATTATCATATGAATTTCCACTTTCAACATCAACAATATAAATCATATCTCCATTATCAAGAGGAACTTCTCCTCTAAAGTCATTAGTTCATGCTTTTTTATTGAACATAAATAAAAATTCTTCTCTTTTGTATTTTTGATTCAATACTAAAAAATCATTTTTTTCAATTTTAATTAATTCTTGAAGAAATTTTATTGACATTTCCAATTGTTGTTTCACTGTTGTATTAATAGTTTTATATACCATAATAATTTTTTCATCATTTTTTTTGAAAAAAATGTTTTTATAAATAGTTTCTTTTCCCATTATTTTTTTTGAATAAGTCATACCTTCTACTTTTACAGATCCATCAAAATAATCTTCTCATCTTTTATTAGTAAATATAACTTCTCCATTAGTTAACAATTCTAAAATTTCTTTTTTATCTTGTAAAGAAGAAACAGTAAAAGGGAACTTTTGAATATATCTAATGAAGTCAATTTCTTCATTAGTTAGTTCTACTTTATCTTTAAAATTAAAAGCTTCATAATAAGATTTATTCAATTGAATAACATCTCTTAATTTAACCATTCCGTTTTCTTCAAGTTTTTCTAATGTAGGAAAATCATTTTCTTTATTATAAAGATATGTTAGTGTATTTGAAATCAATTGTTTTCTATTTGTTGTAATTTTTTTAATTGAAGTTAAAATTTTTCTTTTTGATACTTCAGTTAAATTAATTTCAACATGTTCAGAACTTGAAGGAAAATCGTTCTTAAGTTCATTCGTTAAGAGAACTTTATCATTTACTTCAACTCCAGTAATTGCTTTGATTACTTCAAAATTAGTTTTATAGTTACCGATAAAATCAAGAATAGTTAAATATTTATTTTTTTGTTTTCTTAATCCACGACCAATTTGTTGAATAAAGATAATTGATGATTCAGTATATCTAGTCATTACAACAGTGTTTAACGAAGGAATATCTACCCCTTCGTTAAACTTATTTACTACTACTAAAATTTCAAGATCATCATTATCATCTTGTAATCTTTCAATTAAATTTTCTTGTAAAATAAGATCATTATTATTACTATGAACTGCTTCTGCTTTAAAATTAGTATAGTCATTAAAAGCTTCTGCTAAAAGGTCTGCTTCTCTTGTTTTATAAACAAAAACCAATGCTTTTAGTTTATTTCCAAAGAATCCTTTTTCATTAATTTCTTTTTCTATATTGAGCGATACTTTTACAGCATTTGCCTCATTAATTCTTATTTTATTTTCATTATCAATGACATCGGAATCGATTGCAAAATATTTAAATGGAGATACTAATTCTTTATCAAGAGCTTCATTAAGTCTAATTTCTAATGCAATATTATTATCAAATAAACCATAAATATCTTTACCATCACTTCTTTCAGGTGTTGCACTCATCCCTAATAAAAAATCAGCTTGTAAATAGTTTAAAATTTTTAAATATGATTCTGCTCCTGATTTATGATTTTCATCAATAATAATATAATTAAAATAATTATATTTATATTGTTCTTTTAATAAATAGTTGTTTACTATTTGTGGAGTAGTAAATACAATATCATAGTTATCTAATTCATTAATATTATGCGAAAAGAGTTCTTTAATTACTTTTTCAGTACCTGAAAATACATTTTTATATGTTTTAATAGCATCTTTAATAATCATCCTATTATGAACAATAAAAAGAGTTTTTTTAGGATTTACTTCTTTTACATCAAAAGCAGATAATAAAGTTTTACCTGTTCCTGTAGAAGCGATAACAAGTGCTTTAGTTTGATTATTGTTTCTTAATTCTTTTAAAGAAAAAAGTGCTTCTTCTTGCATAATATTAGGTACAAAAGAAGTTAATTGTAGTTTTCTTGAAATAAAGTTTTTAATAAAACTATTTTTATAATCTTCTACTATCTTTTGAGTTAATTCAGTTGCTACTTCTCAAAGTTCTTCAAAAATTTCTTGTGCATCAAATTTTGAAAAATATGGATAAGTAGCAAGTGTTTGAATTTCATAATTTTCAAAAAAAGCAGTATGAGAAATGTTTGATGATCCATTCATCACAACTACTTTATCTTGTTGATAAAAAATAAAATTTTTTCCATGAAAACCATTAGTGGTTTTCCCATTTTTTTCTAAAAATACTTTTACCTTTATTGGTAAGTTAAATAAAAATTGTAATGCATCTGGATCAGTAACTTTCCCTTCTAAAGTTAAGATTATTCTTGAGTGTCTATCCAATCTTTGTAATTCAGATTTTATTTGTTCTAAACCACTATCTTGAATATAGGAAACAGCAAAATCAATTTTATTAGAAAAATAAAGATTATCTTTGATAATCTTTAGGGTTTCTTTCCCTTTATTTAAAAAATGTTTCATATATACAGTATATCAATTAATTA
>CAMZOE010000070.1 GCA_947330515.1 uncultured Mycoplasmataceae bacterium | reverse complement strand
TAGTTCTAAGTTGTTTTATCTATTTTAGTTTTATGATAAAAAAAGTTTAAATTAATTTTTTACTAAAAGGAATAATAGTGTTTCTAAAAAGTTTTTATTGCAATAATAAGAAAATTTTTACTTTTAATAACTTTATATTCTCGATTCTATTTTTAAAAAATTAAATAAATTAAATATTTTTTTAGTTTTTTATTGTTAATATAATTAATTTGTAAAAAAAGAGGATAAAATAATGAAACAAAATGTTAAAAAAATTTTCAAAAATTTATCTTTAGGAATCGTTGGATTTTTTATAATAACGATCCCTATTTCTAATAATATTAATATTAGTAATGATAAAATAACAATATTAAAAAAAATTCCAAATATCAAAGAATTAAATAATAGTGATATGAGTGATGTTGTAGATTTTCAAGTTCTTGCAAAAACTAGAAAAATATCTATTATCGAACTTCTTTTAAAAAATAAAGATGTTCGATACTATGTTTTAAATAATCAGACAGGAAATTATTTTCTTCAAGAAGAGATGACTGAGAAAAAACTATTTTTCGATCTTAATGGTTTTGATGAAGAAAATAATGCTTTCCATTTTAAAAATGAAGGTCAAAATTATTGATATTTAATTGATCAAAATAAATTTGTTCAAAATAACAATAATTTTAAATATGATGATAATATTAGTTTTTCAATAGAAAAAAATTCTGGATGAAATAATGAATTTTACCTAAAAGCAACACATTCAAAAACAGGAATATCAATTAAAGAACATATTGAAAAACAATTTTGAGATGCTGGTAAAGATCCTTCAATTGGAACAGCATTACCAACTTTTAGAAATGATAATTTATTTGAAATTGAAGGAAAACATGAAAAAAGAAAAAAAGGTTTTGACTTATTTTACGATGCTTACGATGATATTTTTATTGATTCTTATTTATTAAAATCTTATCCACATTATCTTCAATCTAAAATTGGTTCTTATCTTTTTTATGATGACTTTTTCACATTTGGTTTTGGTTTTCAATATAAAATAATCCATTTTAAAGAACTATATAATTATCAAATAAATGAAAATAGTTGAATTAATCCAATAGATAATAAAATAGCATTTATAGATGTTGATAATTATTATGAGTTTGTTGATTTAAAAAATACAAGAGAAGAACAAACTATTTATAACAGTAGAGTAAATGCTAATTTAGAAAAAAATCAAATCTTACAAAGTGATGATGGTGGATTTTATTTTATTGATGGAGAAGAATTAAAAAAATTTAATTTTAATGATGATAACCCAATAGAAACATTAAATAATTCTACAAAAGAAATCTTAATTGCAAATGAAGATTTTTTTGTAAGTGAATCTACAGATGATAAATTAATAGTAGGATCAAAACTTTTACAATATGGAACTAAAATAATAGTTCCTCCTTCAGAAGCAGTAAACCACTATGTAGAAAACGAAATTTATTATTTTGATAATAAAAATTTTGTTTTAGATATTAATAATGATAATGTTGCTACTGTAAAAATAAATAATAAATATTATTCACCAATGAAAAATAATAATCATCATTGACAAATTAATTTAAATGATGATGAATTTATTCAAAAAGATAGTTTTTCTTTAGT
>CAMZOE010000069.1 GCA_947330515.1 uncultured Mycoplasmataceae bacterium | reverse complement strand
ATTTTTATTAAAAATTGTAAAAAAATTTTACTTTTGAAATGTAATAAATGATATAATTATCTTGTAGTGTTGTCAGGTATGTTATGTAAAATAACAGTCAAAGAAAGTATTTTGGTTTTTTTAATTTAAGCTATTTTCTTTCCACGAAATTAATAAACACTAAGGGAGAAAAAATGAAAAACAAATTAATGGTTTTATCACTATTAGCAGCCGCCTCAATTACATCAATAGGTGGTAATGCACTAGTAACAAGTGGTAAACAAAACAACAACATAAATAATTCAAATTATAAATATCAGAAAGAAGAAGGTGCTTTTAATCTTTATTTAAATAATGATAATATAGAGAAACAATGAAGAAATTTAAATCATAATTACAACAATCAGTCACCTCTTAAAATAATAGTTTCAGAAGATATTGATTTTAGTTGATTTACTGCAACAGATATTTTCTTTGGACCAGCAGGAAAATATGCTGATGGTACTCATTATCATGCTAATATTGAATTTGATGGTCAAGGACATAGTTTTTATGGAAAACCAAAAAACTTAATGTTTACACCATTATTTGATAATTCAACTTTTGATGAAGGATTATATTTTCATGATTTAGATTTAAATGGAATGGGAACTATTTTCGATACAGTTGCTATCACTAACTCATCAAATGTAAATGCTACTTTAGATTTTGAAAATATTACTATTGAAAATAATAATATTCAAAACCAAAAAGCAAGCTTTTCATCTATTGGAGATTTTGTAGATTCAGGTCATTCTGCATCTTTATTTGCTAATCAAATTTATATAGCAAATTATTATGATCAAAATATTGGCCAATTTATTACTTTTAACAATATTACAATTAGAAATAATTTAATTAAAAATGATGATTTAAGTTTTCAATATCTTGATAAAAAAGGAAGCGATGTTTCACTTTCGTGATTAACATCAATTTATGTTAAAACTTTTTCTTCTATATATAATCCTAAAAATGTTATTAGTGAAAACAATATTACTATTGAAAATAATTCCTTCATTGATAATAATGTTTTTGTCGATGATAAAAGTTCTTCAACAATTGATGTTTCTTTTGGAAATTTAAATGGTAGTTTATATGGTGGAGATGAAAGATTAAATAATAAAATTTTAAATTTAAATAATATTTTAATTCAAAATAACCTAATTGAAAAACCAGAAAATATTAAAAATGAAAGATTTTCTTATTCAGAAATAATTTCTCAACCGAATAATGTTTCTACTAATTTAAAATCAGCAACATTTGATAATTTTAATGATGTTTTTGCAATTAATAATGCTGTCTTCTATAATTATAGTGAAGCATTAACAATCAATGAACAAAGAGAACAACTTTATAATCAAAATTCTAAATTTGCAGTTAATTTATATCCTGTAAGTAGTGCTTCAATAGAAAGCACAAGCATTAATAACGTTTTATTTATTTCACCAAATAATCAAAATACTAATGATTTAGAAATTATTCCTACAATTAATACTAATGGAATCAAAGATAATGTTGGATCCTTAAATGCTTTAGCATTTAGTAATGAAGAAACTGTTAAAAAAGCAGATAGCATCGCTAGAAAACACTTCGGAATTTACGGATTTGCTGATATGCTTTACAAAAATTCTAAAGAAGGTGAATCTAATATTTTAAAATATGAAACTCAATTCAATGAAAATGTTGGAGTTATTTATAATAGTTCTGTTGATAAAAGT
>CAMZOE010000068.1 GCA_947330515.1 uncultured Mycoplasmataceae bacterium | reverse complement strand
TGAAACAAAAAACATTAACAAAAAAAATTTTTTTATTAATAATAATTAACTTTATTATTATATTTTTTCTATCGATTTTTACGATTATAGTCCCTTTGGTTACAATTGCTTTTGGAATATTAACAGTTGCTTTAACTTTTTTTCTTTCTTCTCTTACAACATTTAATTATCAAAAAATAAATAAAAAAGTAATGATGAAGAGAATTGCAATCTCTAAATATAAAAAAAGTTTCTTAAAAGCAAAAATGTTTTTAGAACTCTTTTTCTATGGTTTTCTTTTCTTAATTTTTTGAATTTTATATGTATATTTATTTTCTTTAAAAGGCTTTGGAGTAAATCAATCAATTCCTTCACAAATAATTGATTGAACAAGATTTTCTTTTCTAATGTATTTTTATTATGGAGCTTTAGAAGTAATGATGATTATAGTTTTCTTTTATCTTGTTAATCATTTTATAAAGAATAAAAATATTATTTATATTTTTATTCTTGCTAGCACACTTTACTTATTGATTTTTTCAGGATTAATTTACCATTATTTAGGGATTAAAAGTATTGGTAATAAATACTTTCTTACTTGAAAGACAGATAAATATAAAACAGTCATTATGATAAATACCTTTCTTTTCCCGTGAAGCTCTTTTGATCTTTTCGGAAAAAATCTTTTTTATTCAGTAACTTTTAGTTCCAATGCTCATAACATCAATTGATTTGATATGTCTCATATGAATGTTAAAAATCATACAACCTATGGAATCTTCTTTAAAACGATTACTTGAAATCCTTTTATTATTTCTTTTACTCCTTTTATAATTATTGTTTTTAAAAATTTTATTTTTAATAAAAAAGACTTTAAAGATTAAACTGCCATAGTAAAAGTAAACACTATTCTTATAAAAGAATAGTGTTTTTTTAAGATAAAAAGATAAATATTAATTATCTCAATTAATTACATGCTCTATAAAATTATAAGTTTAATCATTGGGAAATTAATGAACTAAAATAGAATAATTAAGTATTAATACATTGTGTTTTAATACATTTTAAATAAAGTAAATACTAAACATTTTTATGAAAAAATTTAATAAAAATAATATATTTTGTTTGCTACTTTTTCTATTTTAATTTATTACTATTAATCTATTTTTATTTTTTATTTTAAGTTATAATTAATTTAAGAGTAGTAGTTATTTAACAATAATTATTAAACTTGTTGTTTCTCCTCTAATTTGGTGAGTGGTTTGGTTTTGGTGAAAAATAATTTATGAAACAAAAAACATTAACAAAAAAAATTTTTTTATTAATAATAATTAACTTTATTATTATATTTTTTCTATCGATTTTTACGATTATAGTCCCTTTGGTTACAATTGCTTTTGGAATATTAACAGTTGCTTTAACTTTTT
>CAMZOE010000067.1 GCA_947330515.1 uncultured Mycoplasmataceae bacterium | reverse complement strand
TGCATTGAGCTGACTAGTACTAATAAATCGAGGACTTATGTATTAAAATATATTCTAGTTATTTTTTAGAAGATGTATTTAGTTTTGAAAGAACTTTCAAACATAAAACAATTTTAACAACACTGAAATAAGTGTTTTTTTTGTTTTAAAAATTAAAAAAGCAGTTATTTATAAACCACAATAGTAAAGTTACTAATCAAAACATTTTTTAAATTACTTTTATTTTTTTATTTAAAATTAATTATATTGAATACCATGATCAAAATAAAACTACTTTTTCAAAATTTTATTTAATTTTTTAGAAAAAGATTTTTTTAAAACACTTTAACGATTAATTAATTATTTTAATTTTCATAATCATTTAAAATAACATTTAATATGTTTAGTATTTTGATTTTAATATACGTTATATCAACTAACATTTTTTTAAATGAACTTAACTTTAAAACATTTTTATTCACAATTTTCATCATAGTATTGAATTTTAATTGTTTCTTTAAAAATTGAATGCTTATAATAGTGATAAAAAACGTTTACATTGATATAAATTTCTTCTTTATTGTTGTTAATTCAATATAAATTTTTCTATATTCATATTTAGTTCTTTTACTATAAAAAACTTCTTTAGTTATTTTTAATAAATTGTCGTTAAGTTTAAAATTAATTCTTTAATTTTTCTATCCATTAATTTTTATCTCATGATTTCATTAATTTTTGTTGCTTAAGTATTTTATAATGAAAAATTTATTTTAATCATTATTGATAGTTTTTTTAGAGAAATATATTAAATATGTTTAAACATATTTTAGAAAATTTTAACAATTAAATTGCAATGAACTAGTACTATAAAATTTTGCTATTTATAAAAATAATGATGTAAGATTCCAATATTATTAACCAATAAAATTAGTTCTTAAACTAGAATAAAAATTTAAATTATCTCAATAAAAATATTTATTATAGTTCAAAAAAAATTTAGTAACAAGATATATAAAGAAAATATTTGTTTTTTTATTTTATGTATTTTAATAATTTTTTGACATTAAAATACATAAAATAATTATGATAATTTTGATGGTTTTACATTGGTTTATTTGTCTTATAAATGATATAATTTAGTTATATAAAAAAACAATTTATTGATAAAATTTATTTACTTTTTTGCAAAATAAATTTTATTGATTATGTAGCTTTAAGGAAGTTTAAAAATGAAATTTATAAAAAAACAAACAATTTTTTCTTCATTGTTTTTATTATCTTTTTCTGTATTTGTTGGTATTTTGGAAACTGTAAACAATAATGAACGGAAAGACATAAACAATCAAGAATTGATTGCTAATAAAAAAGAAATTACTAGTCAAGAAGAAACAAAAAAGTTTTATGTTCTTGGGGAAACGGAATCGTTTAATTTCGAAGATTCAAAATTTGATGATTACAAAATAGATCTTTATGGAAAAAATCCTGATGATGTTATTGGACAAATTCTTTTTGCAATTAATGATGCATCATTAGTTAACAAAGGTAATGAAATTGACTTAGAACTTTTCTATGCATATGATTTTGTTTCTTCTATTGCAGGAAGCACTGCAACATTGAATTTAAAAATGGCAGGGAATGAAACTTATATTGGAACAATGGATCAATCTGATAAAGAAACATATAAAGAAAAAACAAAACATGTTATTGATCTTACTTTTAATACAACATATTTAATCGGTGATGATAATCCTAATGGTAGGTTAGATATAATGAGTGGTGATTTACAAGTTAAAACTCAATCTGCAACACCAATAAAAGGACAATTAAAAACTCGTAATTATGTTGATTTTGATGATCTTTTTGCACCAATTATTTCTAAATTAGAAGTAAGTAATGATAAAGGTACTTCAGCAGATATTTCTTGAAATGTTATTAAACCAAGATTTCAAATAGAAGAAGGAATTAAAAACATTAGTTTATCCGGGAGAGATTTATCAAAAGATTTAGGATTAGATTTTAGTGGTACTACTACTATTAAAAATTTAAATCCCGATGTTAATTATAAAGATTGAACTTTAAACATTAAATATAGGGATATTCATGAGAAAGTTGGTATATTTTCTCAAACTATTCCTGAATGAAGAGAACCACTTAAAAATAACAGTTATAATGATGGATCTTTTAAATTTATTAAAAAATCATTTACTGATAATAGTGCTAATTTTTCTTTTGAAGTTTATTCTGGTGGAAGTTATAAAGATTATGATCCAAGTAACACTATTCTTCAATATAAAGAAGCAGGAGCGTATAAAAGATTAAATATTTCATTGTTAAACAATCAAAATAGTTCTAATAAAAGTGATAAAACAACTTTTACTTATCATTTAAGTGATTTAGATAATGAAAAAGAATATACAGGATTTCAATTATCAATTGATAAAGGAAGAAGCTATATTGATTTAACAGGGATATCATTAAAACTTAATATAAAAAATTTAACTATTTCGCCATGATGATGACTTTTACTTCTTTTAATAATTCTTTTAATTATCTTATTCTTAATTTTATTCTTTGTTAAACGTAATAAAGAAGAATCAAATATTGAAAAATATGAAAATTCATTAGAAGATGATTTTAATAATTCAAATTTTGAAACTTATCCTAACAATCTTTATTATGAAGATGGTGGAGAAAGTCAAATTGATTATTATCAAGAACAAGAAGACGTTTATTATGATGATTATGAAGATAACACTTATTATGATGGTATTGATGAAGATGGAATTGATTACTATCAAGAACAAGAAAATTATTATGAATAAAAAAAATCAATTTTAACTTTATATTAAAAATTTTAAACATTTAATTTTATAAAAAATAAAATTAAGTGTTTTTTTTATTTAAATTAATTTTTAAAAATTAAATATATTTTTTTATACTTCGAAGATTATAATTGTTTTGAAAGGAAATAAAATGAAAAAAATATTATACGGAAAAAAAGTTTTTACTTTTGATAAAAATGCTTCAAAACATGAAGCAATAGCAATAGAAGATAAAAAAATAGTTGGTCTAGGAAGTTTAAGTGATTTAAAAGCTAAATTTCCTTCTTTTGAAGTTGATTCAAGTTATAAAGAAAATTATATATACCCAGCTTGAGTTGAACCACACTCACATATTATTTTTAGCGCCTTGTTTCTATCGTTATTTGAATACTTTGATATGTTAGATTGAGATTTAGATGATAAACAATATAAAGCGATTTTAACAAGAGAAGACTTTCTTAAAAGTATGAAAAATCTTTTCGATTCAAATCCTGATCAAAAAGAATTTAGAATTTACGGTCTTACACCAATGGTTCATGGAAAAATTGAACAAAAAGATATTGAAGCTTTAACAGATAAACCTGTTTTAATTGTTACTTCTTCAACTCATACATGAATCACTGCAAACGGAATGGACAAAAACTTAGGATTACTAGATCAACCTGATAGTATATTTATTGGTAAAGATGAAAATGGTAATCGTAATGGAAAATATTCAGAGCAAGCAGCCTTACCAGCGCTTAAAGCATTAATTCCAATAGCAATGAACAATATTGATCAAGGTTTAGGACGTATTTGACATTTAAGTAAAAAATATGGAGTTTCTTCAATGACAGAACACGCTGAAGGTTTAATTGGAGTGGATATTGAAAATACATTAATGGAAAAATTTGTAAAAGAAATTACTAAAGACAATATAAGATTAATTGCTCTTCCTTGATTACAAAATTGATTCAATGAAACAGAAAATGAAACTCATGAAGAAGTTAAAGCTAAAATTGAACAAGCAGAAAAAACTTGAAATAAAGAAAATTCACCACATTTTTATTATGATAAATGAATTAAAGTTCATTTAGATGGTGCAATTAAGGATCAAGAAGTTAAACTTTCTACAAACTTTAATAATAGAAATTCTTCTGGGAATTGAAATTATCAATCAAAAAAACACAATATTGATACATTGATCGATGATTTAATTCCATTTTGAAAAGACGGATATTCTTTATCATTCCATACTCAAGGAGATGGAGCTCATGATAAATTTATTGAAATTTTCGAAACATTAACAAAAATTTCTCCTAAAGGGGATAAAATGTTTAGAGATGAACATTTAGGATTTGCTCCTGATAGATTCTTTGAAAAAATCAAACAATTTGAAGAAAAACCAGAAGTATCAGGATTCTCAATTTATAACAATTTATATCCTGAAGCATTTGAAAGAACAAATGTTATTCCTTTAGAAGTAAGAAAAAATCTTTCTAGATTTAGATCAGTTATTGATGCTGGATCATTATTATCATTACATTCAGATATTCCTAATATGCCAACTAATCCTCTTTTTGTTGCATGAGAAGCAGTTACAAGAGAAACAGCATTAGGCAATGTTAATAATAAAACAGAAGCAATTTCTCGTGAAGAAGCTTTAAAAGCAATTACAATTAATGCAGCAACAATGACAAAAATCGCTGATGTTACTGGTTCATTAGAAGTAGGAAAATTTGCTGATATCAATATCTTTAATGAAGATTTATTTAATTGTGAAATTAATAAATGAAAAGACTTACCATCAATTACAACTTTCTTTGAAGGTAAAAAAATCAAATAGCTTAAAAATTACTTTAAGTAAAAAAAATAAGACACATAAGTGTCTTATTTTTTTATGCTTTTTATTTTTTATGCTATTAATACAATTAATGCAGCGATTGTTGAACCAACAAAAGGTGCAACGATAGGAATTCAAGAATATCCTCAATTAGCACTTACTTTATTATTAAATGGTGTAATAAAGTAAACTAGTCTTGGCATTAAATCTCTTGCTGGATTAATTGCAAAACCAGTTAATCCACCAATTGTAAGTCCGATACCAAATACTACTAATCCAGCAAATACTGGACTTCTTAGAAATGTTGTTGTTGGTATTAATAATGCTAATGCTAAAATAAATGTTCCAAATGCTTCAGCAAAAAAACTTGAAATAGTATTTGATGTACTTTTTTGATCATCTGAACTATTAGTTGCAAAAATTCCTAAAATTTTATTTCCATCTTCTTCAAGTTTTATATGATTTCAAAATAGTCCTATAGTAATATATGCTCCAATTCCAGCACCAACAAATTGTGCAAGTGAACCAACAAAAAATTGTGAAACATTTCAATTACCAACAATTAAATTTGCTAGTGAAATTGCAGGGTTTATTGCACCACCAGAAGCATTTGCAACTGTTGCACCAATCATTATCCCCATTCCTCAACCGAATGCAATAACTATTCATCCTGAGTTACTGTTATAAGTTTTTTTTAAAGTAACTCCAGCATTAACTGATGTTCCTATTGCTACTAATAACATAGTACCAAGCATTTCTCATAAAAATAAGAAACCTAAATTTATATCCATAATCCATCTCCTTTATATAATATTTTTTTAATGAATGATTAAATTATATTATTTTTTAAAAAATAACAAAAAAACGTAAAAAATTTTTTTTTAATATATTTTTACTATATAATAATATTGTTAGTAAGGATAGAGTAGAAGGTACACCTGATTCCATTCCGAACTCAGAAGTTAAGTTCTATTTCGCCGAAGGTACTTTTTTATAAGGAAGAATAGGTTATTGCTAACTTTTAAAACATTCAT
>CAMZOE010000066.1 GCA_947330515.1 uncultured Mycoplasmataceae bacterium | reverse complement strand
TACCTTTTTTTAATTCTTCTTTGCTAAGAAGATGAATATCTTCATGATTAGTTTCATCATAAATTTTTCCATCAACAACAACATTATCCAAATCAGTATAATTTCATGAAACAAGTACAGTTTCTGTTGTTATATTACTAATATCAAATTTTTCTATTGTTGGTGTTGTTTTATGTTCATAAGGAACAGTGAAAACAATATTATTATCACTTTTAATTTCACCACTAGAAGAAATTTTATCAGTTCATGTTCCTCTTAATTCTAAATTGTATTCTTCTCCTTGAATTAAGTTGTTTAAAAATATTGTTCCAGATAAGTCTTCAAGACCTGTCTTGAAGATTTTATCATTATTTAAATCATAAAGATAAAGAGCAGATAAATTATTATCAGTATCTGTAATTGTTCAATTAATATTTACTCCTGATGAAGTAAGATTATTATAATCAAGACTATCAATAGTTGGAACTGTTGTTGCAACTGCTAAAGTAGTAAAGTTAATTGTTTCACTTGAAATTTCAGGATCTTCTGCATTATAGTAAGTATCATTTCATTGAACTCTTAACGTTCATGAATAATTTGTTCTAGGAGTTAAACCAGAGATAGTTGTTTTACTATCAATGATTTCACTAGTAGTCATTTCATGAATCTCTGTTTTAGAACTTTCATCATAAAGATAAATTTTAGTAATAGTTTCATCTACATCAGTAATTGATCAATTTAAATCAACTTCTGTTGAAGTAAGATTACTATAAGTAAAACTATCAATGGTTGGAGCTACTATTGTAACTGCTAAGGTAGTAAAAGTAATTATTTCACTTGAGATTTCTTTTTCTCCACTATAATGGCTATCTTCTCATACAACTCTTAGAGTTCATGAATAACTTGTTTCAGGAGTTAAACCAGAAATAGTTGCTTTACCATCTGTAATTTCACTAGCAGTCATTTCATGAATTTCTGTTTTAGAACTTTCATCATAAAGATAAATTTTAGTAATGTTTTTATCTGCATCAGTAATTGTTCAATTTAGATCAACTTGTTTATCATTTATATTAAGAACTTCAAAAGAATTAACTACTGGAGCTGTTTCATATGCTCAAACAGTAGTAAAAGAAATAATATTACTAGTAGAAGTTCCACTGTCACTTCCACTTGTTCATTTACCCTTAATTGATAATTTTAAATCTATATCACCATCTAAACCAATATAAGAGATTTTTTTTTCTGAGATTTCAGTTGTACTTAAATCTCTAACATCTTCTTTTTTATCTTCATCATAAAGAGTTAACGTTTGAAAAAGATTTTGATCATCTTTGATGTCTCAAGTTAAAACTACTTTACCTGTAGTTTTATTAATTACATCATTAAAGTTAATAATATTTGGAGGGACAACTATTTTTGATAATGATTGACTATATGAAGCAGTAAAGTAATCATCTTTAACAGTAATTTCAACCATCAAATCATCATAAAGTCTTCCTTCAATTAAAGGAATATCACTGAATTCATAGTCCCCATCACTTGTAATATTTTCATCTTTTGAAACATTTAACCCAGTACTTTTAGATGTAAAAGTAAAGTTTGTATAGGTAAAATATGAACTTGTCAAATTACTAATGTTTAAGTCAATATTAACTTTATTTTCAACAATTGTCCCATAAGTAAATGTTG
>CAMZOE010000065.1 GCA_947330515.1 uncultured Mycoplasmataceae bacterium | reverse complement strand
TCTGATTTTAGAAGATCGGCTTCTCCACCAAAAATAACTTGTAAATTTTTATCTTTACCTGAAACTCCTGCAGCTCCAAGTTCTTTTAATAAATCATCATGAACTAGTTCACGATCATTAATTGAAATTCTTAATCTTGTTGCACATGCGTCAATAGTATTTAAGTTTTCAAAACCACCAAGATATGCTAACAGTTTTTCAGCTTTTTGAAGACCTTTAGCTTCTTTTTTTCTTATTTCTTTTTCTTGATAATCTGCTTTAGAGAACATTTTAATTTCTCCATCTTCTCTACCAGGAGTTTTAATATCTTTTTTAGTAATTCAGAAATAGAAAACAAAATAATAAATTGGAATATAAATAATTCCTACAACTAGTACTACTCAAAAATGTGTTGGGTTTGAAGTAATTGTTGGTAATAAACCATAAATTAATAAATCTATAATTCCACCAGAGAAGGTTAATCCTACGTGCGCTCCAAATAAATTAAGTAGTCAGAAGGACATCCCTGCCATAATTACATGAAAACCAAAAAATAAAATTGGCGCTAGGAATAAGAAAGTATATTCTATAGGTTCTGTAATTCCTGTAAGCATTGAAGTAAGTGCAGCCGCACCAATTACAGAAAAGGCCATTTGTCTATTTTCTTTTTTAGCAGCCATTACCATTGCAACACCTGCTGCTGGTAATCCAAAAATCATTATTGGGAATTTACCTTGTAAATATTCACCAGGATTATAATTTTTAGTTACCGCTGAAGCAGTTCATGTTAGATTTCCAATTCCCGCTCCGTCACTTAAATGATGTGAAATATAATAAACATCATTAAATGATAAATATGGAGAACTATTTAAAAACATTCAAATTGATTGATCTCCACCAATTAAAGCATCTTTTACTCCAGGTAATGAAGAAATAGCATTTCCATCAAGCATAATTTGAGATAAATCTAATTGTGCTCCAAGTGCTGTATATCATAATGGTGTATAAAATACATGGTGTAATCCGAATGGCAATAATGCACGTTCAATAATTCCAAAAATTAAAGAATTTAATCCAAAAGGCAATAACCCTATTCCTGAACCAATTGCTCCAATACCAATTGCTATAATTGGTCAAATAATAATAAATGTTAATCCAATAACTAAAGCAGCTACAAATGATACAATCGGAATAAATCTAGTTCCTCCGAAGAAACCAATAACTGTAGGTAATTTAATTTTATAAAATTTATTATAAAGTATAGCTACCACTGAACCTATAATTATTCCTCCAAATACAGAAGTATTTAAAGAGGTTATTCCTAAATTTTGTGTAACTAGTGCTACAGATACATTATCATATCATGCAACATGTAATGAGGTTATATTACCATCGATATCAATAATATTTTTAATAAATGGCGCTTGTACCGCATTAAAAACTATCATAGCAACAAATGCAGCTAATGCAGCTACCCCTGCATCATCAGTGAATGTTATCGCAATAGCAATTGCAAATAAAACTGGAAGATTTCCAAAAATAACATCACCAACCGATTTCATAACATTTCCAAAAATAAATGCATTTTGTGATGTTACATGCGCAGCAACTAAAGCATTATTAATTCCTGCACCTACTCCTAATAGTAATCCGGCAATAGGTAAAATAGCTATCGGAAGCATTACACCTCTTCCAAGTCTTTGAATTATTGCCTTAGCTTTTCCAGGATTAGAAAAACGTTTTTCTTTAACATACGAATTTTTTTTAGAAGACATTATTTTTTCTCTCCTTTATTTTTTTCTTTTAAAGGTACTTTTGATCATTTACTAAATCAAACCATTAAAATAAAAGTTAATGTTCCTATTCCTATTAATATTCAACCAATAGTAACTCCATTTTGTCTAACGTTACTATCGCTTTTAACAAATACTTTTGGTGGAAACATATCTCTAAATGCTTTTTTTGCATCACTTGAATTTTCTACTTTTTGTGTATCTTTATTTCAACCAACACTATTTTTATAAATATATTCAGTAATTAAATTTTGTGGATTAATTTTATAATCTTCACTTCAAAAATCTTTATCATCAATTGGTGATTCTTCATAATTAATATAATCACTTACTTTATATTTATTATTACTAAATTCTTTTGCAGTAAAAACACTATAAAAAAAATAAAGATCAGTTGATTTTTTAGTAACTATACTTTCATCTACATTACTATTAATAACTGTATCTATAAAAATAGTATTTTTAAATTCCTTATTATTATAAACACTTTCTAATGAAGTATCAATATCTTCATAAGTAAAAGTCTTACTTATAGTATGAACGGAATTAATTTCTTCTCCATCAAAAGCTTCTTTTTGAACCATTTGTGTTTCAAAAGTAAAACCATCTTCCAAGATACTAAATGTATATATCAAAGTAAATAGTGGTATTCCAATAAAAAAAATTAACATTGTTAATCATTTAAATGTTAGAAAAATTCTTTTTCCTGTTTTTTCAGGAACTTTATCATCCATTTTAGAAACAAATGAACTAAATGATGATTTTTTCTTTTTAGATGAAATATCATCTTTTATTTGATCACTCATTATTTTTCTCTCCTTAATTATTTTATAAAAATTATAGAACAATAAACTTAGTTTATTTGATATTAAAAATTATATTTAAATTTATATATATTAATTCAAATATATTAAATAACCGAAACAAATAAACTAATTGCAATTAAAATTGATACCATAGAAGAAAAAATGAAAATTTTTTCACGATTATAATATCAAAAATGTTTTCATGTTCCTTTAGTATATTTCTTAGATTCATCAATCAATTCAATTTTATATAACTTATATTTGTAATATAAATAAAAGAAAAAAATTGAAAAAGATACAAACATAAATGCAGTCGAAATAAAAGCTCATTGCGTCAACGTAATTTCAAAAATCATTTTATCTCCTTTTTCTCTATTAGTACAAAAAAGTCCCTCATCAGGACTTTTTTTAAAATTTTAATTATTTAATAATTTCAGTAACTGTTCCAGCACCGATTGTTCTACCACCTTCTCTAATTGAGAATTTAGTATTTTTTTCGATAGCAACTGGAGCAATTAAATTAACAGTTAATTCAATATTGTCACCAGGCATAACCATTTCAACTCCTGCAGGAAGTTCAATTGTTCCTGTTACGTCAGTAGTACGTAGATAAATTTGTGGTCTATAGTTTGTAAAGAAAGGAGTATGTCTTCCACCTTCTTCTTTTTTAAGAGCATAAATTTGAGCTTTAAATGATGTATGTGGATTAATTGAACCAGGTTTACAAATTACTTGTCCTCTTTGGATATCTTCTCTATTTACACCACGAAGTAATAATCCAACATTATCACCAGCTTCAGCGTAATCTAGTAATTTTCTAAACATTTCAATTCCAGTAACAGTTGTTTTTTTAGTATCTGTAATACCAACAATTTCAACTTCTTCATTGATATTAATTTTTCCTCTATCAACTCTACCAGTTGCTACAGTTCCTCTACCAGTAATAGTAAATACATCTTCAACAGGTAGTAAGAAAGGTTTTTCTGTATCTCTTACAGGTGTAGGAATATATGAATCAACAGTATCCATTAATTCTTTAATTTTAGCAACATATTTTTCTTCACCATTAAGAGCTCCTAAAGCTGAACCTCTAATTACAGGTGAACCATCACCATCAAATTCATATTGATTTAATAAATCTCTAATTTCCATTTCTACTAAATCAATCAATTCATCATCATCAACCATATCAACTTTGTTAATGAAAACAACTAATTTTTTTATACCAACTTGTCTTGATAATAAAATATGTTCTCTTGTTTGAGGCATAGGTCCATCAGTAGCTGAAACAACAATAATTGCTCCATCCATTTGTGCTGCACCTGTAATCATATTTTTAACGTAATCAGCATGTCCTGGTGCATCAATATGTGCGTAGTGACGTTTTGCTGTTTCATATTCTACGTGTGCTGTATTAATTGTAATACCACGTGCTTTTTCTTCTGGGGCTGCATCAATATCAGCATATGATTTTGCTTCTGCTCCACCAGCAGCTGCTAATACTGAAGTAATTGCTGCAGTTAATGTTGTTTTTCCATGATCTACGTGACCAATAGTTCCAACGTTAACGTGTTCTTTTGAACGGTCAAACTTTTCTTTTGCCATTTTATTCTCCTATTTGTTTTTTTATCTTATATTTTGATAAATTTTAATATTTATCATTTTACTTAAATTATATAAATTTTACTATATTTTTAGCAAAATAAATTTATTCTGGATTTGTTCTTTTTTTAATAATTTCTTCTGAAATTGATTTTGGTGCTTTTTGATAATGTGAAAATTCCATTGCATAAACCGCTCTACCTTGTGACATTGAACGCAATTCTGTTGCATATCCAAACATTTCACTTAATGGAACATTAGCAGTTATTATTTGTGCACCCATTCTTTCTTCGTTTCCTGAAATTTGTCCACGTCTTGAAGAAAGGTTACCCATAATATCTCCAAAATATTCCGAAGGAGTTGTTACTTCAACTTTCATAATTGGTTCTAATAAAACTGCTCCAGAATTACTTTCAGTGGCTGCTTTTTTAAGCGCCATTGATGAAGCGATTTTATAAGCCATTTCGGAAGAATCAACTTCATGGTATGAACCATCATATAATGTTGCTTTTAAATCAATCATTGGATAACCTGCTAAAACTCCACCATTCATAGCTTCTTCTAATCCTTGACGAACTGAATTAATATATTCTCTTGGAATTTTACCACCAACAATTTTATCAACAAATTCAAAACCTTTTCCGGCTTCATTTGGTTCAAATTTTATTCAAACGTGACCATATTGTCCACGACCACCTGATTGTTTAATATATTTTGATTCAACTTCAGACATTTTAGTAATTGTTTCACGATATGAAACTTGAGGATTACCAATGTTAGCTTCAACATTGAATTCACGTTTTAAACGATCAACAATAATTTCTAAATGTAATTCACCCATTCCAGCAATTATTGTTTGTCCTGTTTCATTATCAGTAAATGCTCTAAATGTTGGATCTTCTTCGGCAAGTTTTTGTAAAGCTAAAGATAATTTATCAGAATCACCTTTAGTTTTTGGTTCAACAGCAAGTGAAATAACTGGCTCTGGGAAAACCATTTTTTCTAAAATTATTTTAGAATCTTCTGTAGTTAAAGTATCTCCTGTAGTTGTATTTTTAAATCCAACCGCAGCTCCAATTTCTCCAGCTTTAATTGAAGGAATTTCTTTTCTAGAGTTAGCATGCATTTGTAAAATACGTCCAACTCTTTCTTTTTTACCTTTAGTTGTATTGTAAATATATGAACCGGATTTAATTTCTCCAGAATAAACTCTAAAGAAAGTTAATTTTCCTACATAAGGATCGGTCATTATTTTAAATGCTAATGCAGCAAATGGTTCATCAATTGATGATTTTCTTGAAATAGGTTCATCATATTCATCAACACCAGTAATTGCAGGAACATCAACAGGGGAAGGTAAAAAGTCAATAACTGCATCTAAAAGATGTTTTACTCCAACATTTTTATATGCTGTTCCAGATAAAACCGGATGGAAAGTAGCGCTAATAACACCTTTTCTGATTAATTCAATAATTTGTTCATTAGTTAACTCAACACCATCTAAATATTGCATCATTAACTCTTCATCGAATTCAACAACATGTTCAATTAATTCATTACGCTTTTGCATAACGATTTCTTTCATATCATCAGGAATTTCAATAACTTTAAATTCTTCATTAGCTTCGTGATCAAACACAAACCCTTTTAATTGAATTACATCATAAAATCCATTATAATCAATTTCTTTTCCAATTGGAACATGAATTGCAGCTACTTTTGCTTTTAATTTACTTCTTAATGAATTAATGGAGTAATCGAAATCAGCTCCAAGTTTATCCATTTTATTAACAAAAACTATTCTAGGAACGTTGTATTTTGTTGCTTGTCTTCAAACAGTTTCAGTTTGAGGTTCTACACCAGCTTGACCATCAAGAACAGCAACCGCTCCATCAAGTACTCTAAGAGAACGTTCAACTTCAACAGTAAAATCAACGTGACCTGGTGTATCAATAATATTAATTATATTGTCTTTTCAAGTTGTTGTTGTTGCTGCGGAAGTAATAGTAATTCCACGCTCTTGTTCTTGTTCCATTCAATCCATTTGAGCAGCTCCATCATGAACTTCTCCTAATTTATGAATTTTACCTGTATGATAAAGAATTCTTTCTGTAGTTGTTGTTTTTCCGGCATCTATGTGGGCCATAATACCGATATTACGCATTTTTTGAAGATAATCTGACATATTATTCTTATTTTCTCCTTTTATCAACGATAATGAGCAAACGCTCTATTAGCTTCTGCCATTTTATGAGTGTTTTCTTTTTTCTTAACACTTCCACCAACACCATTAGAAGCGTCGATTATTTCTTTTGCTAATCTTTCAGTCATTGTTTTTTCATTTCTTAGTCTTGCGTAGTTAACTAATCAACGTAAAGATAAAATTTGTTTTCTTCTTTCAGTAACTTCAATAGGGATTTGATAGTTTGATCCACCAATTCTTCTAACTTTTAATTCTAAAGCCGGTGTAATGTTTTCCATTGCTTTGTCAAATACTTCTTTAGGTTCTTGATTTGTTTGTTTTTTAATGTAATCAAATGAACCGTAAAGAATATCTTGAGCAACACTTTTTTTACCATCAAGCATTATATTATTAATTAATTTAGTAATTAACTTGGAATTATAAACTGGATCTGGTAAAACATCACGTTTAGGTGCTTGTCCTTTTCTTGACATAATTTCTCCTTTTATATTATTTTAAAATTTATATTTTATATCTAAAACTTATTATTTTATTTTTTTACTGGTTTTGGTTTTTTAACACCATAAACTGAACGAGATTGTTTACGATCTGTAACTCCAGCAGTATCTAAAGTACCACGAATAATTTTATATCTTATTCCAGGTAAATCTTTAACTCTACCACCACGAATTAAAACAACGGAGTGTTCTTGTAAATTATGACCTTCTCCTTGAATATAAGCATTTACTTCTAATCCATTTGAAAGTCTAACTCTTGCATATTTACGTAACGCAGAATTCGGTTTTTTAGGTGTCATTGTTGCAACTCTTGTAGCAACACCTCTTTTTTGTGGTGAATTTACTATAGAAGTTGTATTTTTAAGTGTATTTTTACTAACTTGTAATGCTGGAGTTTTTGATTTTCTAACTTTTTTAACTCTACCATGTCTAATTAGTTGATTGATTGTTGGCATATTTTAACCTTTCTAATATTATTATAGAATATATTTATTAATTTTACTCTTTTATGGTGTTGAATTAACTTACTAAAATTAACATTTATATAATAACATTATTAATAAAAAATTCAAAGATAATAACCTATTTTTTAGCTTTTTTATTTCTTAAAAACATTAAAAGAAAAAAACTAAAAATAATAATGACAAATAAAATTAATAATAAAATTCAAAGTCATAATAGATTTTTTCCTTTATCTTTTTCTTCATCAGCTTCATTAGTTTTAAGTTCTGACAAAGGAATTTCACTTTCAACTATACTATAACCATCGTTTCATTTAATTATTAAATGAAAAGAATAAGTTGTTGATGGAAGAAGATTATCTAATAAAACCCTGTATTCATCACCACTTTTTGGATGTAATTCAATTGGTTTAGAAATTTCTCCTTGTACTAATTTAATTTCTTTAATCGAAATTTCATTAGAAAGTAAAAAAACTAATGTCGCTTCAGTTTGAGATATCCCATCATATGTACTTGTTTCTAATTCTGGTTCAAGAAATGATTCATTGTAAGGAATTGAAAAAACTTCAGATGATCATCCGTTTTTAAAAACAACTTTTAAATTGAACTTTGCATTAGTTAATTGATGCATAAAATCATCATCAAAACATGTAGATAAATCAATTTGATGATCCATTTTATTTAATTCATCAATGGTAAATGATTTTTTTATTACTCCTTCATCAAGTTCAACACTAGATATTTCATCAACAGTGTCAGGTGTAAATTGTAAATTAAGATCAATATACTTTGAATATGTTGAATTGTAATTTGATAGAAATAGAAAAGAAAATTTAAAATGAACTGGTTTTAAATACATTAAATTAATAGTGTGATTTGAACTAGAAATTGGTTTTTCATCTTTGTTTGTTTGTGAAATAAACAAAAAAGGAATTAAAAATAAAAATAAAAATAAATTGATAACTTTTTTCATTTGTTCTCCGAAAAAAAATATTATATTATAGTAATTTGGTTTATTTTACAATTATCAAAAGTAAAAAAAATAAAAAATAACCAAAACCTTTTATTTATTAATTATATACAATAATAAATAAAAAAAATTTTATGTATATATAATAATGTTTTTTTAATAATGTTTCATATATGTAATGCTATAAAGTTTAAGAAAAGTATAGAAAGGAAAAAATTAAAAAGTAATGAAAAAAACTTTTTATTATAAAAATTAAGGAAAGGAAAAAAATGAAATGAAAAAAATTAAAAAAGAAAAAGCAGAATTTGATTTAGGTAAAATGCCAATAAAAGATGCTTTTATTAAAATTTTTATTCCAACAATGATTTCTACATTAATTGCTGGAACTTTTGTTGTATTTGATACAATTTTTGTTTCTCATGGATTTCACCCAGGAAAAATCGGTGGTGGAATATGATATTTTAATTCTGGAAATTATGCATCATTGGGTGCTACAGGAATTTCATATGTAATGCCATACACCATTATCATGGTAGCAATCTCAATGATGATTGGTGGTGGAATTGGTGCTAGTATTTTAAAAGCAAAAGCTAGCGGAGATAATAATAAAGCAAAAGATTATATGAACTCACACTTACCAATGTCTCTTTATTATGGACTTTTTATTAGTGTTTTTATAATTATATTTGCTAAAGTTTTAATATGAGCAGGAACTGGATTTCAAAAAGAATATATTGATAATTGATTCAATAATCCTTTAATGAATAAAAATTGAAGCTATGATGGAGAAGAAGGTTCTTCATTAATGAAAAATCCTGAAGTTTTAGGACACTTATTATCTCAAGCAGCATGATATCTTCGAATACAAGGATTAGCAGCATTTCCTTATGTATACATGAATGGTTCAGGATTAATTTTACGTGTAGAAGGAAAAACACATATTGCTACAAGAGTTAATTTGATTGCTCTTACAACTAATATTGTTTTAGATGTTTTATTAATTAATGTTTTTGGACTTAATTTAGTTGGTGCTGCATTAGGAACTGTAATCGCAGAAATAATCGGAATGAGTTATTACTTATGATACTTTAAATACAAATTCCCAATCAATGCAAATAAACCTAATTGAGCATTTGCAAAAACTAAATTTGGTACTATTTCAAAACGTGGTACAAGTAATTTAGGAATGCAATTAAATTCTGCATTAATTATCTTAATCTTCACATTCTCAATTGGGGTTATTAATTATGGAAATTTAGTAGTTATTAATGGTTATACTTCAGCTTTCCAATCATTCTTTGGAATCTATTTACTCGCAAGTTTTATAGTTAATGGAATTATGATTTCATCTGCGCCGATTGTTAACTATAACATGCATTTAAATCAAATAGATAGGAGTTTGGAGGCAAAACGAATTAGTTTTAAAGTAGCGGTTATTTTTGCAGGAATATTCTCAGCAGTTGTTTTTGTATTCCCTACAATTATTACTTTATTATTTAATTCAATGCCAGATTCTAAAGCATATCCTGAACGAATATCACAAATATTAGTATTAGGATTTACATTTCAATCTATTATTATTATTGCTGGATTATACTTTCAAGCAATAGGAGAAAACAAAACTTCTTCAATTCTTCTATATGGAAAACCACTTCTACTCTTTATTCTAGTTCTTTTCTTAGGACTTATCTTTCATGCAACAGGTGACTTTGGAGCATGAAAAAATTACTTTTTAGGACATAATATTAAACCAATAGATGGACAAATTTATTCAATTGGATTATTTTGAGCAATGCCTATTGTTGATATTATCTTAGGAGGATTAGCATTAAATCTTCTTATAAAAGATACAAAATCAATGAAATTAGAAAGTAAAAAATATCCAAATCAAAACGCAATTTAATTTTTAATTTTAGAATAATATCTGTTACTAAAAAAGAAATTATATACTTGAATTCTATTAATAGAATTCAAGTTTTTTATTTTAAAAAAGAAATTTATTAAAAAATGGTTTTATTTTTTTTGGTATAATACCAATAGTTGGTTTTTATTATAATGCATTAATAATTATGTATTAATGTTATTTTTTGGAGGAATGTTATTTAACGAAAAACATCCAAAAATAGTGAATTATTTTTTTGTGTTTTTTAATTTGTTGTTAGTATAAAAAATAATTAACATGTAAAGATAAAATCTTTACAAATACTAGATTAAGTTTTCTAAAAATAAAATTAGAGCTTATTTATATTTAATTTGAAGATAGATAACAAACAAATTAATTATTTTAGTAAAAAAAAGTTTTTTTACTAATAAAAGAAAAAAAGATTATTAACAATGTAAGTAGTATTAAAATTAAATTTAAAAATTATAAAATAAAATATAAATTAAACTATTTTTTCTAAAATACTAAAAAAGTAAAAATGAAAGAATTATGCTTTCATAAAACAGTTAATATGAATTAATTTAAACCACAATAATTTCTATAAAACGTTTAAAGTAAAAAAGAAATTCAAATTGTGGTTATCTTTTACCACCTTCATAAAACTATTCCAACAAATATTACGATGATTTTAATTTTATATTTTATTATTTTTAATCATCTTTTGACTTTTTTAAAAAAACTTTCTTAGGAGGAAATTTGATGAAACTTTTTAAAAAACTTTTTTTTCTGCTCTGGCTTTTTTCTTTATCATTAACAAACTTATTTTTATTTAAAACTAATGATAAAGAAATAATTCCAAATGATTTTTCACAAGATTATTTAATTAGTAGAACGGAAACAGAATGATCATTTCACACTCAATGATCTGATCATTATGCTGGTCGCACTCCATCATTAGATCAATTTAAATTAGCAGTATATTATGATTACTCAACAAATGAACAAAAACCATTTTATAATTATGCTACAGCAGGTATTGGAAATGCAAAAACAATTAAAGAACTTGTTAATAATAGTTCGATGACCGCACATACAGAATATGATACCATTAGTACAAACCGTGTTAATTTAACTATTACTGGTGATAATCAAGAACTTGCTGATGGAGCAAATTTTTCAAAAAAATTTTATATAACTGAACATTATAGTGCAAATTCATTTACTTATACAATCCCACCATTAAATGTTATTAAACCTGATGTTTCAATGGAAGTAACTAACTCACCTAGTAAAAATGATTTAATAATGAATTTTAATTACAATGCAAATTTAAGTTCTGAATTTCAACCAACAGATTTTGAAATTAGATCAATTATCCTAAAAAATAAAAATGAAACTATCTATGATTTCACTTCTTTAGGACTTATTGGTAACGCAACATTTACAATAAAAACTCTTGCTCCAAAAGAATTAATTTTTAATATCGCATTACATCCAAAAGATTCTCTTGGTTCTTCAGATGTTTGAAATTATAATTACAATCTTTATCAATTTATAAATCCAAAAATTGATGTTTCGAAAGGACCTGCAATTATTTCTATCGATGATTCTAATGACTATGTTAATGAAGCATATGTTCTAACACCTGAAATTGGTAAAAATAAATTTGATCTTATAAATATTGGTGGAGGAAAATGAGAAACTGTAATATTTCCTTTAGAAGAGGATACTGTATATGATAATTGAACATTAATTGTTAGTGAAAAAGGAAATGGAAATTTCATCTTTATTATTGATTTAAAAGCAGTGAAAACCTTATCTTTTGCTCCTAAAATTAATAATTTTGATGCTCAACTTGTTGATAATAAACCAACAATATCTTGAAATTTTAGTGATGACACTAATTCTCTTTGAGAAATAAATATTTTAAGAGGAAAGGATGGTAACGATCCAATTCTTTATCATACTATTTCCTCAAGTGAAACAGAAGGGACATGAGTTGATGAGAATGTTTTAGAAAAACATTCTTATAGCTATAGTCTAGAACTAGTTTATGTTGATCCATTTGCTGGTGAATTAAATAGAATTTTTTCTGATACAAAAACACTGGAAATATTAAGCACAGTTCCGCTCATTAATTCCTTTGATGCTATATTAGCAAACAATAAGATAACTCTTAGTTGAGATATTAAAGATGATCAAAGTCAAATAGATCAAATCAGCCTTTTTAAAAATGGAAAAATTTTAAAAGATATTCCAAAGGAAGAAACTAATAGCACATACATTGATGAAGATCTTAGTTCTGATGAAAATTATAATTATCAATTGGTAATTAAATATCACGACTTATATGATGGATTATTTTTTGAAATTAATTCAGAAATAAAAACTATTTCAACCGCTGAATCAAAACCAATAATAAATTCTTTTACTTCAACAATTGATGATTCATCAATTGTTGTTTCGTGAGATTTAACTGATACTAGTGAAACGATAACTTCTTTAAAAATTTTGCGTAATAATGAAATGGTTCATCAAATTACTGATACTACTGCTTTAGTAAATAGTTGAACAGATACTGATTTAAAGATGAATCAAGAATATTCTTATGAACTAATTGTGGAATATAAAGATAGTTATGATTTAAGTACTAAAACAATTTCATCAACATCTGTAAATCTATCAACAGATGATATTGCACCATCGATTACTTCTTTTAGTGCTTCATTAGAAGAAAATAAAGCTAAGATTGAATGAACAATTGAAGATGATGCAAGTACAATTACTTCAATTAGTTTATTTAGAGATAATATTGTTATCAAACATTTAGGTAGTGAAGATTTAAATAATAGTTTCACTGATATTAATCTTGAATCAAACAAAACTTATAACTATCAATTAAAAATTTCCTATCAAGATTTATATGATGGTTCAGGTGCAACAACTCTTGATTTAAATTCATCAATTGAAAGTGTAACCACTGCAAATAAAATGCCTTCTATTAATTCTTTTGAAGGTCATCTTGATGGAGCAAAAAGTATTATTACTTGAGACATCGATGATTCCGCTTCTATAATTACTTCTATTTCTTTAATGAAAAATGGTAAAGAAATCAAAGCAATTGAAAAAGATGATTTAACCAATCAATTCGATGATACTGATCTTAAAATTAATCAAGATTATAATTATGGATTAATTATTAGTTATCATGATTTTTATGATAGTTCAAGTGAAGAACAACAACTTTATTCACAAAATATAACTATTAAAACCGATAATACTATTCCAATAATTAATACTTTTAGTGCTTCTCTTGGTGATTTCAAAACGACTATTAATTGAGACATTAGTGACGAAACATCAATTATTAATTCAATAAGCATAGCAAGGGATGGAATGGTAATTAGTAATCCTACTACATTAACCGGTACATATGAAGATAGTAATTTAACTATGGATAAAACATTTAATTATCAACTAATTATTAATTATAAAGATTTTTATAGTGGAGATGAATTAGTTCTTAATTCTGAAGTAATTAAGATTACTACAGAAAATCTTATCCCGACAATTAATAATTTTGATGCTAGTCTTAGCAATCATAAAACTAAAGTTAATTGAGAACTTAGTGATGGAGCAAATGTTATAAACTCTCTTTTCATTTATAGAAACGGAATTAAAGTTCATGAAATTAATAATCCTAAACCAAGTGATTTAATTAGTTCTTGAGATGATAAAGATTTAACAATGGATGAAAATTATAATTATCAATTAATTATTAATTTTAGTGATTCATACAAAGGAACTAGCGATGATTTAGTTTCTTCTTCTATTGCTATTAAAACTTCAGAAATAACTCCTACAGTTACTTCTTTTAATTCTGAATTAACTTCTTATAAAGGAATAATTAATTGAAATATCTTGGATAATGCAAGTTCTGTTACAACTATTACTCTTCTTAAAAATGGTGTAAACATTTTTACAACTGATGAAATAGTTGGTAGCTATGAAGATAATGATTTAGAAATGAATGAAAATTATAATTATCAATTAATTATTAATTATCAAGATTTTTATTCAAGTTCTACATTCACATTAAATTCTGAAACAAGTCAATTACAAACTAAAAACTTAATTCCAACAATTAACAGTTTTAAAGTAGTTACAAATGAAAATAATAATGTTAATATAGAATGAAATATTACTTCAGAAGTAACTAAAGATTTTCAAATTACTATTTATAGAAAAAATAAAACTGGTACATCAATAGTTTATTTGAGCAATAAAACTAAAGGTAATTGAACAGATAAAGATGTTGAATTTGATTATGGAGAAACTATTGATTATTGAGCAGTAATTAGTTATACAGATGAATATAGTGATACTTTACTTGAAGAAAATTCGAAAAATATCTCTGTTAATTCATACTCATCAGCTCCTGCTAAAATTCAAGTTTCTAATATTTATTTAATTATTACTTTGATTTTTCTAATTATAATAGGGATAATTGCATTATTTATTTATTCTAGTTCTTTTAAAAGTAGAATATAATTAACCTTAAATAAAAATATTATTTGAAATTTTTATCTCATTAAATATCTTTCATTTTACTTTCTAATCTTTTTGAAAGTTTAATGGAAGATATTTTTTTATATTCTGTTTTTTTATAAAAAAAGAATAAAATTTAATTATAAAAAAAGAGAATCGAGGAACAATGAAAAAAGTAAAAATAAAAATTTTAAATAGTGAAAAATTAGAATTTCAAATTGATGATAATTCTGTTGAAAATGGTGATTATTTTTCTCTAAAAGAAATTAATGAAATTGATTTTTCAACATTAAATGATGAAATTAATCTTAGAAAAGATAAAATTTTTGAAGAAAAATTACAAGAACAAATTGAAATAGAAAAAATGAAATTTGAACATGAATTTAAAAATAGTGTTGAGTTCTTAGAATTAAAAAAACTAAAAGAAGATAACTTAATCAAAATTCAAAAGTTAGAGTATGAATTAAATAAAAATAAAGAAAATAAAGAAAATGAAATAATCATTGCACAAAATAAAATTAAAGAAGAGTTAAATGAAAAAATAAATCAATTAACTAATCAAATTAAAATTAATGAAGAAATTAAAAACAAAGATATTGAAGTAGAAAAAAGTAAAATATCTGAAAGTCTTAATTTAAAAATTAATCAATTAAGTCAAACTCTTGAACAAGAAAAAGAAAAAAAAGCAAATGAGATAATCATTGCTCAAAGTAGAATCAAAGAAGAATTAAATGAAAAAATAAATTATTTAACTAATCAAATCAAAACTATTGAAGATGTTAAAAATAGAGATATTGAAATAAATAATTTAAAAAATAAAGAAGAAAAAGATGCAGCACTAGCAAAAATTATTGAAGAAAAAGATGCTATACTAGCAAAAATTACTGAAGAAAAAAATACAATCGATAGAGAATTAGAAATTTTAAGAACTAAAGGTTCTCGTCTTAATATTAAAAGAATTGGTGAAGAATTAGAAAATGAAATTCAAACAATGTATTCTAATCAATTATCACATTTAGAAAATATAAAATGAGGAAAAACAACTGATGTAGGTGAAAAACCTGATTTTTTCTTTGAAATTCTTGCAGATGATGGTTCAAGACTTTCTAAAATAATTATTGAAGCAAAAAGTGAAAATCCAAATTCTTCAACAAAGAAAAAAAATAAAGATCACTATGAAAAACTATCAAAAGATACTAAAAAATATCATGGTGATTATTCTATTCTTGTTTCTGAACTTGAAACAGAAGATCGTTTTTATATTAAAAGAGTTTCTGAATATGAAAATATGTATGTTGTTAGACCGGAATTTTTTACTAACTTTATGCATATTTTATATAAATTAGAAATTAGTAAAAAACAATTACATTCAGAACAAATAAACTTTAAAGCAAAACAAGAAATTCTTGATGAATTTGAAACAATGAAAAATGAACTTATCAATAATTCTATTTCTAACATTAGAAAAAATTTAGAAGCAATCGAAAAAGATGCAGATGTAATTCAAAAAAAATCTTCAAAAATTATTGCTAATGCTCAAAAAGCTTTAGGAGTAAGTAACTTAAAAACAATTGAAACAAAACTTCAAGAATTTAAAATTAAAAAAATTGTAAAAAATATTGAAAAAGTTGAAAACTAATATTTCATCATAATTTATAATATTCAAAAAAATAACTCTTTTAAAGAGTTATTTTTTTGAATATTATCTTTAATAAAAAAGTAAATGTATTAATCATTTATACTTTTTATTAAAATTTGTATATACTAAAATTGATATAATACTTTTTTCTTGTGTAAAATTAAAAAAAAATAAGAAAATATTAATGTATTTATCAAAACAAAATATTAAATATGTGTTAGGAATTTGATTAAATATAAACTAAGACAATAAAATAAAATAAAGGAGACAATTATGGCAAAAAAAGATCCAAAACAAACTGCCATAGACATCGTCGAAAAAATCGGTGGCGAAGAGAATATTAAGACTTATACAAATTGTATGACTCGACTTCGCGTTACTGCTAAAGATAGTGGTAAAATAAACATCGATGAACTTAAGAAAGTACAAAATGTACTTGGAGTAAATGAATCTGGTACAGAGCTTCAAATTATTCTAGGACCTGGATTTGTGCAAAAAGTTGCAGACGAAGTCGGAAAAAATTTCGATATCACTAGTGTATCTTTAACTTCAGAAGATGAAGGCGAAGATGAAGCTTCATTAGACGATATGGAAAATTTAGATTTAGAAACTATCACTAAAATAAATAAAGAAAAACAAAAAGAAAAAAATACATCCGGTGTACAAGTTTTTTTAGCAAAGTTTGCTAAAATATTTGCACCTTTAATTTTTGCTTTTATTGGAGCAGGAATTATTGGAGGAATTGCTGGAATGATTCAATCATTTGGTAGTTACGATCCTATAACAACACTTTGAGGAAATCCAGTTGACGAATCATGATTTAACTTCTTTCAAGCATTACTAAATGCGTGAAAAGATGCGTTTATTATAGTAGTTGGTTGAAGAACAGCTGAAGTATTTGGTGGTACAGGGGCAACCGGAGGACTAATGGCAGTATTATTTGTTCCCGCATTTGCAGGAATAGTTACTGCACCATTTGTTCCAATAAAAAACGCTGACATAGTAACAGGATTTAATTTTCTTGGAATTCATATTAAAAACCCCGGAACCAATTGATTAACATTAGGTTTTAGACCTGCTTATAATGAGGCAGGTTGATCATTAAGCTATGCTTCTGGTTCAATTATAGGAGCAATGATAATGGCTTTAGTTTCAATTCCAGTTGAAAAACAAATCCGTAAAATAGTTCCACCATCTTTTGATATGGTATTTACTTCAGTGTTAACTTTCTTAGTTTTACTTGTAGTATCATACTTTATCATTATTCCTTTAAGTGGAATTCTATTCTTATTAATAAGTAAATTATTTATTTCACTTTATCAAAATGCTTTTGGAGCAGCATTATTAGCAGGAATATTCTTGTTAGCAGTAGTGTTCGGTGTACATCAAGGATTTGTTCCAGTGTATATGATAGCTTTAAGTGAAACTGGAGTTAATGGTTTATTTGCTATTCTTGCAATGGCAGGAGCAGGACAAGTAGGAGTTGCAATTGCACTTTACTTGAAAGCTGAAAAAGATGGTAAATTAAAAAATGATATCAAAGGAGCAATTATTCCAGGTTTCTTTGGAATTGGTGAACCAATTATTTATGGAATTACTTTACCTAGACCTAAAGCTTTCCTTGCAGCAATGCTTGGTGGAGCAGTAGGAGGATTCTTTTTAGGAGTTCTTTCACAATTCTTTAACATTAATGTTGGATTAGTTTCTATGTTTGGACCTTCAGGTTTATTAGCCATACCAATGATGACAATGGTAAAAACAGGTGAAACCACAACTCATGCGCTTGCTGGGATGGGAATATATTTAGTAGGAATCATTATTTCATATGTAAGTGGATTCTTATTTATGAAATTAATAGGAACAAAAGGAATGGATTTATCATAAATTATGAATAAAGAAAAAAAAATAGATTTAAGCAAAATCTCGACAGAACAAAGAAATAACAATACTATTAATATAGATATTGCTGAACCAAAAGAAATTGCAAGATTAATTAACGAAGAAGATAAACTTGTTGCACTAGCGGTTGAAAAAGAATTAACTCAAATTGGAGAAGCGATTACAATTGGAGAAGCAACAATAAGAAATGGTGGAAGAATCATTTATATTGGGGCAGGTACTTCAGGAAGACTTGGAGTTCTTGATGCTAGTGAGATTCCTCCAACATATAATGCTCCAAGCGATATGTTTATTGGGTTAATTGCTGGTGGAGATTATGCTTTAAGAAATGCAGTAGAAAATGCTGAAGATAGTGCGGATGAAATCATTAAAGATTTAAATGATATTAAATTCAGTAAAAAAGATTTCCTTGTTGGAATTGCCGCTAGTGGACGTACACCATATGTAGTTGCTGGATTAGAATATGCAAATAAAATAGGTGCCAAAACAATGTCTATTTCAACTTCAGCAAATTCTCAAATAGGAAAGATTGCTAACATTACAGTAGATGCCGTCGTTGGTCCTGAAGCAATTACTGGTTCAACAAGAATGAAATCAGGGACTGCACAAAAATTAGTTTTAAATACCTTATCAACAGGAATAATGGTTAGATTAGGAAAAGTTTATAAAAATCTAATGATTGATGTAAAACCGGCAAATGCTAAGTTAATTCAAAGATGTATAAATATTGTTTTTGAAATTACTAGTGCAGATGAAGAACTAATTAAAAAAACATTAGAAGAAACAAATTATTCATGCAAATTATCTTCAGTAATGATAATCAAAGATTTATCAAAAGAAGATGCACAACAATTATTAAATAATAATAATGGATATTTAAGAAAGGTAATTGATGATGAGTAAAGACAAAGAAGAACTTCTTGAAGAAAAAGATACTTCTGACATAAATTCAGAAGAAAATAATTCTGATAAAAAGAAAAAAGAAAAAAATGAATTTTTTAAAAACATGAAATCTTCATTATTAAAAACTTATAATAAATCTCATGAACGTTTTGAAAAAAAGGATGATAAAGATTTAAGAAAAGGATATTATTTGTTTACTTCTTTTAAACATAGTTTATTACTTTTCATTTTTTTCTTGTTACCAATAATGTTTATAACAATAACAACTGTTTGAACAGGACATTCACCGGCAGATGGTGGAGATCTTATTTGAGATAGAAAAGTAATTGCATTTTTTTGAACCTCTTTTACCTTTATTGTTATTTGACTATTAGGAATGATCTTCTTTTCAAGATATAAAGATGATAAAAAAAATATAATAGAAGAAAAACAAATCTTAGTAAAAGAAAATAAAGTTAAAAAAATAAAAGGTTTAAATGAAAATGGAGAAAAAATTATTGTTTCAATAAAAGGAAACAAAATTAAATCGATTAAACCAGCGACAAATATAAAAAATGAAGAAGAATTTAATCAATATATTATTCCTGGATTTATTGATATCCACACACAAGGTTCATATAACTTTGATTGAAATAATGGCGATGAAGAAAAACTTAATTTTTATCTAAATAAAATTTCTATAGAAGAAGGAATTACTAGTGTTGTAGCTTCTACAAAAACTTTAGATATTGATAACTTAGAAAAATTTTCATATTATGTAAATAAAAAATTTAATGGTGCATCTTTAATTGGATGAAATTTAGAAAACATTAAAGAATTTGTAAATGGTAATTCTTTAGATGAAGATAAAATTAATGAAATTATTGACAATGATAAAATAAAAATTTCTATGTTGACTGAAAATCCATTAAAACTATCTTCTCCATTAAATAACAATCTTCAAGGAAAAGAAATTAAAATTGTCGCTTCTTTTAATGCTTTAAATGAAAAAGAAATTGGAAGTTTAGGAATAAATTCTATTATGCCAATTACAGAATTTGGAACAAATGAAATTTCATTAAATAAAAATGCGATTATTAATCAAGAAATATTTGTTGAAATTATAAATGATAAAAATATTATTAATGAAAATAATATTAAAACAATTAAATCTTTAAAAAACATAGATAAAATTCTTTTAATTACTAATTCATTTTATATGAAAGGATTAAAAGAAGGAATTTATACAAATTCTAATGAAGAAATTTCTATGAAAGATAATGTTATCTTTAAAAATGAAAAAATTGTAGGTTCTTCAATTTCAATGCATCAAGCTTTTAAAAAATGAATAAATGAATTCAATGGAACATTAGCAGAAGCAATAAAAGTTACATCAACTAATCAAGCAAATTTCTTAGGTTTAAAAACCAAAGGTAAAATAGAAGTTGGTTATGATGCAGACATCAATATAATTAGTAGTGATAATTATGAAATTTTAGAAACAATAAAAGATGGATACACAGTTTCAAAAATGAAAAAAACTAACACTATTCTCGGACTAAATAATATCAAAAACTTTAAAGAATTTGAACAATATGAAGGAACAAGAGAAATAGAATTAGTTTCATAGAATTATTATTCAAAAAATAAACTAAATAAAAATAAAACGTCACATTATTTATGTGACGTTTTATTTTTATAAATAACAGTGATAATTAAATATTTATTAAACGTAAAAAGTAAAAAATGTTAGTTCTAGTATTTCAAAAAGAGAACAATTTAAATGATTTTATGAAAATTTAGGAGTTAATTAAACAGACAAAGCTTATGATTACTTATTTAGAAACTTATTATTATAATAAAATTTTCTTGAAAAAATCCATAATGGTTTCTATAAAAAAAGAAACTCATTATGGATATAAAAGTTTTGTGTTCTCTTAAATAAAAGAAAGATTGTATTTTCAAAGAAGGTAACTTAAATACACAAAAAACTTAATCTAAAATCAAAAAAAGATCAACAAAAATAAAAGAAGGTAAACTTAAACAAAATAATACTTAATAATATATCTACTAATTTCTTTTAAATAAAGAAAAACATTACTCCTAAAGTAATGTTTTAAATTATTGATATACAATGTGTTTTTTTTATGTTTATTTCTTCATTACTAAATTTAAACATAATTGCTTTAGAATAATTTAATAATGGAGGTGCGAGACGGATTCGAACCCTCAGTCAGGGAGTTGCAGTCCCATGCCTTACCGTTTGGCTATCGCACCATAAAATTCTAAAGTAATATATATTTAGTAATTAAAAAAATGATTCAAAAACTTCTTTTAATTTATTCTCTGTTTCATTATCTAAATTAAATAAATCTAGATAAAATTTGATAATTGGTTCTGTGCCTGATGGTCTAATTGCAACCCATGAGCCACCTTTTAATCAAATTTTAATTCCTTTTGTTGGTAATTGTTTTTTTATTCTTGGTTTTTCTAAATCTTCAATATAATCAAGAGTTACATGTTTAACATCTTCTAATTTATGACCAATACTTTTAGTAATATTCAATAAATATTCTTCGCTCTCAGTAATAGAAGAAATTTCTTTAGTAAATTGAATGGATTTTGTATGTCCATATTTTTGATTAATTGTATTTAAAACTTCAGAAATTTTAGAATATTTACTTTTAAAATAGTTTAACATTTGTACAACTAACACAAACGCCTGGAAAGCATCTTTATCTGCAACCATGTTATTTATAATTGAACCATAACTCTCTTCATAAATTAATAATGAGTTAGATATTTTTTTAGGTTTAATTCCCCGTCTTACTTCATCTTCCTGTATTTCAAGAGATTTATTTGCTAAATGTTTGAATCCTGTTAAAGTTTCATATACTTTTATATTATGAAAATTAGCAATCCTTGTTCCTTGATCAGAAGTTACAATAGATTTAACAATAAAAGAATTTTTTAATTTTGATGCTCTAGTTGTTTTAATTAAATAAAATAGCATTAAAATAGCAAGTTCATTACCATTTAAATGAATTCAATTATTATCATCTTTTATCATTAATCCTAATCTATCACCATCAGGATCGATAGAAATTATAGTTGAAATGTCTTGATTAATAGCTATAGGAACCGCTTCATTAAAAGCTTCTATTGTTCCAGGGTTTGGATTTAATGTATTTTCAAAAGTTTCACTAGGAAATGATTGAGTCTTAACTAAAGATAAATCTATATTCATCTCTTTTGCTATTTTTTTAACCATTCCTAAAGAAGTTCCATGTTGAGGAGAAAACAATATTTTTTCATGAAATTTTGTTTTCTTAATCATAGGAAAAATTACTTCTTCTAGATAATAATTTTCAAAATTCTTTGGAAGATATTTAACTGTTTTTAAGTTAATTTTTGCTTCAGTATCAAAATAACCTAATTGATCGAAATGATGTTTAATTTCTTTAGAATCGTTTAAATCAATTTGAGAACCTTTAGAAGTGTAAAACTTTATTCCATTAAAATCTTTAAAATTATGAGAGGCAGTAATATTTAAACCACCAATATAATCTTTATTTCTTACCATATAAGATAATAAAGGGGTTGGTTGCAATTGATTTAAATAAGAAAAAGTAACTTTAATACCCAAAGATAATAATGCACTTGCAGCATATTCTGAAAATATTTTTCCATCTTTTCTATTATCATGAAAAATTAAAACACCTTTTTCTTTTAATTCAAGAGAAGAAAAATTTTCTTTTAAAAAAAGTCCATAGGCTTTAATAAAACGATTAATAGTATATTTATTTATCCTATTTGTTCCTATTCCCATTAACGCTCTTATTCCAGCAGTTCCGAAATTTAAATCTTCGTTGAAGCGTTCTTTTTGTTCTTTTTGTTCTAGTTTTTTTAACTCTAACAATGAATCTTTATCAATGTTATCTTCCCATAATTTTAATGTTGTTTTTCATTCATTCATTATTTATTACCTTTTAATTAAATAAAATTAAATTAATTCATCTTTTTTTATAAATAAAAATTTTATGTTTTATTTATAAAAAAAGAAACTAACTTTTATATTTCAATAACGTGGCGGAGATAAAGGGATTCGAACCCTTGCTAATCTAATGACTACTACTGATTTTCCAAACCAGCCCCTTAGGCCTCTTGGGTATATCTCCATTTCAAATAACGGAAAATGATTATTTGAAATGGTGGTCCGAGACGGAATTGAACCGCCGACACTGTGAGCTTCAATCACATGCTCTACCGACTGAGCTATCGGACCAAAATGGCGGTCCCGACGAGAATTGAACTCGCGATCTCCTCTGTGACAGAGAGGCATGTTAACCACTACACCACGGGACCTGGTTGCGGAGATTGGATTTGAACCAATGACCTTTGGGTTATGAGCCCAACGAGCTACCAGACTGCTCTACTCCGCGATAATAATAAATGGCGGAGACGGAGGGATTCGAACCCCCGCTGGCCTCACGACCACTCTCAGTTTTCAAGACTGACCCCTTCAACCGGACTTGGGTACGTCTCCATTTATTTATTTAAATATATATAGTTGAATAATAATTATTGGTGGTCCTTGTAGGACTCGAACCTACGACCAACCGGTTATGAGCCGGTTGCTCTGACCAACTGAGCTAAAGGACCTAATTGGTAGCGAGAGAGAGACTCGAACTCACGACCCCGTGGGTATGAACCACGTGCTCTAGCCAACTGAGCTATCTCGCCAAAACAATAATGATGGTGGAGTGAACCGGGATCGAACCGGCGACCTCTTGTGTGCAAGACAAGTGCTCTACCAACTGAGCTATCACCCCATTAATGGTCGGAAAGACAGGATTTGAACCTGCGACCCCTTGGTCCCAAACCAAGTGCTCTGCCAAGCTGAGCTACTTTCCGTATTAATAATTTGGCGCGCCTAACAAGAGTCGAACTCGTAACCTTTTGATCCGTAGTCAAATGCTCTGTCCAATTGAGCTACAGGCGCAGTTAAATCCTAAATTTCTATTTTCTTTTTTAAAATCCTTTAAAAATAATTGGTGCGGGTGAAGGGACTCGAACCCCCACAACAAAAGTTACTAGATCCTAAGTCTAGCGCGTCTACCAATTCCGCCACACCCGCAATTATGGTGCCGACTATAGGAATCGAACCTACGACCTACTGATTACAAGTCAGTTGCTCTACCTGCTGAGCTAAGTCGGCGGATTTTAAAAAAAATATTCAGTGTCGATGTTTAAATTTTAATTTATTATTTTAAAAAATAATGGTGGGACGTACAGGACTTGAACCTGTGACCCTCTGCTTGTAAGGCAGATGCTCTCCCAACTGAGCTAACGTCCCATTAAAAAAATGGAAAATGGTGACCCGTACGAGATTTGAACTCGTGAATGCATGAGTGAAAGTCATGTGTGTTAACCGCTTCACCAACGGGCCAAAATGGCGCCTCGAACAGGATTTGAACCTGTGACCAACTGGTTAACAGCCAGCTGCTCTACCACTGAGCTACCAAGGCAAATGTTTTTAACTGCATTTTTTTTACTTAATTATTTTAATCTTTTAAATTATAGCATATAAATTATACAAAAAAATAGGAATATTATAAATAAAAAATATTTTTCTTTTATTTATCCTTGTTAAAAAAGAATAAATATGTAAATTTAAAAGTAATTTTTATAATATAAAATTATTTTCTTATAATTTATATATATTCAATCATTTGGTAGAAATAAAAAAAATAGGTGAAAAATGAATTTTAAAAAAAAAAATAAAAAAGAAGAAATAGTAGTTTTCGGAATCGGAAAATTAGGAGTTGCGATTCTTAAATCACTTTCTAAAGAAAATAAATACTACTTAATAGCTATAGATGAAAACGAAGAAAGTGCAAGAGAGGCAAAAGATATCGCTGATTCAATTTTAATTGGTGATGCTACAGATGAAGATTTTTTAGAGGAATCTGGAATTACTAACGCAAGCATCTTTATAATTGCAATCGGAGATGATTTACAATCATCAATTTTAATCTCCTCACTATTATTAGATAAATTTGACGGGAGAGTAATTGTAAGAAGTGAAAATAGAGTTCATAGAACTATCTTGAGAAAATTAGGAGTAAACACTATTATCAATCCAAATATTGATTCTGCTCAAAAAATTGTTAATCAATTAAATTTTAGTAAACTACAAACATCACTAAAAAATTTTGAGATAATCAATATTGATGAAAGTGTTTCTTTTGCTAAAATGCAAACACCAAAACAATTTTTAAATGTTCCGGTAAAAGATTTAGAATTTCCTAAGGAAATTTTAATTTCACTTTTTGTTAGAGATAACACTTTTAAAGTTGTAACTGGAGAAACAATTTTAGAAGAAAAAGATGAAATATATATCGTTGGAGAAAGTAAAATAATAAATAAAGTAGCAAGTACTTTAAATGAAAAAATATAAAATAAAAATATAAAATAAAAACCTGCTTTTTTAAAAGCAGGTTTTTATTTTCATTATTTCATTATTTATCCTAAAACAATATCTTCTTCAATTAATCGTTTAGTTACTTTTTTATCTGTTTGTTGATCAAATTGTTTTAAAGTATTAGCAATTCCAACTTGTCCAATAAACATTAGAAAAATTAATATTAATTTACTAACCCAACCGAAAAGACTAGTATCAATAACAGAAAGACCTACTGCACCAAAAGCTGATGTTGCCGTAAAAATAGTTATTGGAATAATAGATCAATATGATTTTCCTTTAATAAAATTATTTCCAAAAGACATATCCATAATCATGATTATTGATGAAAATCCGATTAATATTAAAGAAAAGGTAAAAATAATAAATGCTTGATTAACTCGCGAAGATTTAATTCTTCGATTAAAGGTTTCCACATCTTTTTTTCCTTTTAAACTGCTAAAGAAGAAAATCATTAAAATTCAAAAAGTAGTAGTTCTAATTCCACCAGTAGTTGATGATGAACCAGCACCAATAAACATAGTAATAATATAAATAAGTAAAGTAGGTTGTGAAAGTAAAGATAAATCAAATGTTGAAAATCCTGCTGATCTTGTAGAAAAGGTAGTAAAGGTTAAAGCTCAAATTCTTTGTCAAACATTTAATTCCAATAAATCCGTTTTAAAAAAAGAATCGTTATTATTAATTGTCGCTAATCCTTCAAATAAGTAAACTATAACCAAACTACCTACTGCAACAAAAACATATGAGAAAAAGAGAATTTTAGATATTAAAGAAAATTTATAACTCCTTCCATCTTTTTTTGTTTTCATTCATTCAAGAAGTTCATAAATAAGTGGAAAACCCACTCCACCAATAATAAATAAAAGTAAGATAATTGCTTGAATTGTAATATTAGCATCATAAACTGCAAAAGAAGCAGAAGAAGTAATATCAAATCCTGCATTATTTAGAGAAGATGAAGCAGTAAAAATACCCATTCAAAACGATAATCAAAACTTACCTTCTGGATTATTAAAATTTGATGCGTTTCCCGGAGTACTTGCTGGAACTAAATAAAATAATAACGATAAAATAAAACCAAAAAAAACAATAAATATTATCGATACCATAAAGGCAGTTTTAATCATTTTAATTACTTCTGTTTTATTTTTCCCTTCCATTTCGCTAGAAACTAAATCATAACTACGAAAGGAAAATTTTTTAACAAAAAAACTTAGAAAGAAAATCCTAAGAGTAAAAATTCCTAACCCACCAAAAAAAATCAATAAAAATAAAACAAATTGTCCAAAAAAATTAAAAGACAAATAAGTTGTAATAACTGATAATCCAGTATCAGAAAAAGCAGATGCAGAAGTAAATAAAGCATCTATGAAACTCATGTCTTTGTAACCGCTATTATGTGATATTGGTAAAAATAAAAAAATTCCACCAACGAAAAAAACTACAAAATAAAGGGTAAGAATTTTTCTTATTGGTTTTGAAAAAAAATGTTTAAATTTTTTATATGCTTTAAGCATAAAGTTATCTATTTTGTCCATATCTTAATTTTATAACATATCCTCTAATTTAATCGTTTTAAGTATTTTATTTTCTGCTATTTTTTTAATTTTGTTTTGTGACGGTTTTTCTCCACAAATTAAAAAATCTGTTTTTGAAGAAATAGATTTTCTCACTATTGCTCCTATTTCATTTAATCTTTTTTCTGCATTTTGACGATTAAAATCAGAAAAAGTTCCAGTAATGACAACAATTTTTTTGTATAACTTTGATTCTTTTTTTTGTTTTGATAAAAAGTTGTCTTCAATGTATTCAAAATTTAATTGTTCATTTTTTAGGTTAGTTATTAATTTTTTGTTTTCTTCTTTTGCAAAAAAATCTACTATTGAATTAGCCTTTACTTCCCCAAAATCTTCTAATTCTATTAATTCTTCTACTGTTTTATCCATTATTAAATCAATAGTTTTATATTCTTTTGATAAATCTAATGCTGTTTTATAACCGATATTTGGAATACCAAGGCCAAAAAGAACATTTTCTAATGATTTCTTTTTTGATTGTTCAATTGCAGACAATAATTTAGAAATTCTTCTTTCTTGAAATCCTTCTAAATTTTGAAGTTTTTCTTTTGTTAAAAAATAAATATCATCAATATTTTTAATAATATTATTTTCATAAAGTGTATGTAAAATTTTTTCTCCTAAACCATCTATTTCCATTGCTTTCTTAGAAACAAAATGAATCAAAACATTAATTTTTCTTGAAGCACAATTTTCATTTATACAATATTGATCATTTTTTGTTTTTGAGAAAATTAACTCTTCTTTACAAACCGGACAATTGATTTCTTCTTTTCATTTTTTTAAGCCTGGAGAACGTTTAGCTTTTACAACTTTTATTACTTTAGGGATAATTTCTCCTGATTTTTTAATCTCTACAAAATCACCAATTCTTAAATCAAGTTTTTTAATATATTCTAAATTATGTAAAGTAGCTGAAGATACATTTGTATTTAATAAATTCACTTTTTCTAGTTTAGCATTGTAACTTACTAAACCTGTTCTTCCAATGGTTGGAAAAATATCTAATAGTTTTGTAATTGCAATTTCAGGAGGAAATTTATAAGCAATTGCTCATTTAGGAAATTTAGTTGTTTCCCCTAAAATTTCATACTTACTAAAATCATTTATTTTGATTACAACTCCATCAATTTCAAAATCAATTTTATCTCTAACAAAAGTGTATTCAATTAATGCTTCTTTTATTTTGTTTCTTTTTGCTAAAATAGTATCTTGATAAATTGGAAATCCTAATTCTTTTAAAAGTTTTAAAACATCATTTTGAGTTTTTAACTTTTTATTATCTTCCTTATCAAAAACAACTTGATAAAAATAAGCACTTAAATTTCTTTCTTTAACAATTTGAGGATTTAATAATCTAATAGTTCCTGAAGCAAAATTTCTTGGATTTGAAAAAGGTTTTATTGCTAATTCATTTACTCTCTTAAAATTACTTAAAGTTGAAAAAATTTCACCTCTAACTGTAAGTTTTTTTTGATAATTAATTTTTTTAGGAATTGAGTTTATTTGAAGAACATTTTGAGTAACAATTTCTCCAACAAAACCATCACCTCTAGTAATTGCTTCTATTAAAATTCCTTTTTCATAAATTAAAGAAATTGATACTCCATCAATTTTTGGTTCTATGGTGAATTGTAATTTTTCTAAATTAGTATCTTTTAAATCTTTTTGAATTCTTTCAAAAAATTTATCTAACTCATCAAAATTTAAAGCATTTTGCAAAGAAAGCATTTTATGATTGTGTTTTCCTTTTTCCAAAAAATCTAGTGTTTTATAACCGACTTTAGAAGTTGGAGAGTTTTTTAATTTAAATTCTGGATATTGTTCTTCTAATTTTTCTAGTTTTCTTAATAAAAGATCATATTCTTTATCTTCTATTAAAGATATATTTTTATTGTAATAAGAATCTGAATAATTATTCAATAGTTTAACTAATTCTTTAATATCTTTTTTAGTGTTCATTTTTATTGTTCCTTACTTTCTGTTGTTTTCTCCTAAATGCTCTTTTTTCTCTATTACTATTTTTAAGAGAAATTGTTACTTTTTGAAATCTAGATGAAATTGCTCATCAAATTATTTCTATATATAAAAGTGGTAAAAATAAATATAAATAAGCAAAATTATCTTTAGGAAAGAGTTTTCAAATAATGATATATGAAAACGGATTTAAAAACAAAAGATATGCAATTCCAAATGCTGAAAATCATTTTACTTTAGAACGAACTAAATAAAAAACAAGAAGCAGAAGAAACGGAAAAAAGAAAACTATAAAATAAATATAAAGATTAATAGTAAAAGTTTTATTATAAATGATGTTAAAATATCAACCTATATAATCATTAAAAGAAAAATCTTTTGTCACGAAGACAATAACATTTGAAAGAAAAATAATAAAAAAAGTAATTGTTATAGAAATTGCTTTACTATTAGAAACAGGATTATTTTTAAAATTTTCTATTTCTTCATTTTTTTCTCTTTCTTTTATAATTTCATTTTTTTGTTTTTCTACATTATTATATTTACTAATTGTAGGAATGAAAAAAATCATTGATAAAAAGAAAGTGATCAAAGAAATAGGTTGTGATATAAAAAAAATTAATAAATTAATTTGAACTAATAAAAGAAAAACACCATTAATAATAATCTTTTTAGATTTATTAGTTTGTTGCATTTGAATTAATGATATTGAAACAAAAAAAACTAAAAAGATTACTACACCATAAGGTAAAAAAGTAAAAATAACAAACAATGAATAATAAAACATAATCATAATGTTTTCTTCCTTACTTCAATTTGTATAAAAGTTTTTTACTAAGGAAAGACTAACTAAAAAAATAAGAAATTCTATTAATAATAAACTTTGTGTATTTAAAAACAAAAAGTAAGAAGAAAGAAAAAGCGCCATTAAAAAACCAAAAAAAGAAGAAAAGAAAGTAAAATTAGTTAATTGTCTCATTCAATAAATAGAAGTAAAATAAAGAATAACAATTGCTAAGATAAATAATAATCACTTATAATATATTTCTAAAGTTAGATATTCTTTTCCTGAAACACCAACATTAAGAATATTTAATAAATAATTACCAAATTTTACCGATGTAGAAGTATCTGAAATTTTACGAATATGAAAATAAGTTAAATGATTAAAATTTGGAAGAAGTAAATTAGCATAAACCATTAATAAAATAAAAATAAAAAATAAGAAAAATGAAAATATAAATGAATATCCTGGAATAAAAATTCTTTTTTTATTTTCAAATGAAAATGGTCATCAAGAATCATAATAAATAAAAATAATGGCAAAAATGAAAATATTTTCCATTATAATAAAAAAATTTAAATTAAGTGTTCATCTTAATAACATAGTTGGAATTAAAAATATAAAAGTTAAAAGAAGAAAAATTATAAACCCCAGTGGAATACTAATAGTGAAACTTAAAGGATTGATATCAAATCTTTTTTGAAAAACTTTTCCAAGAGCAAAAAATATAAAAAGAAAAAAAGCAATTATTATTGCCGTATTTCAAAAAAATAATCCTGTAACTAATAATGGTTTAAATAACATTTTTTTTCCTTTATTTTTTTATAAAACAATAAATATAAAAGCGAGTAAATTATTAAAAAAATGGAAAGCATAAGAATATTTTAGATTATCTGTTTTAAGATAAATCATAGAAAAAATGAATCCCATTAAAAGATAACTAGGCAACGTTCAAAGATCGTGTGATAAACTTTTGCTACTAATTGATGCTAATAAATGCATTGAAGCAAAAACAAACACAGAAATAAAAACTCCAAGTTTCTTATTTTTAAATGAACCGATAATACCATATCTAAAAGCAATTTCTTCCATTAATGGACCAATAACAACAATTGCTATAAAAGAATAAAATGGAGCAACTTTAATCGCTTCCTTGAGTAATTCTTGATTTGTATTATCTGGAATAAATTTATCACCACCATGTGTTGCTTTATAAATAAATTGTATTACAATTGTCATAATTATGTTTACTATTATTCATATTAAAGCTCACTTTAATGTTTTTTTAATTTTTTCTTTTTGAATTTTTTCATTAAAGTTAAAAACTATTTCCTTACTTTTAGATAAAGCAAAAACTATATATATAGCTGATGATACGATACTACTAAACATCATTAATGGTAAAAGTGTATTTTCTAACATTTTTATTAAATCAGGATCTTTAAAATTTAATGTAAAAATTGGATAATATAAACTAAAAATTACTAATGTGATAAGTGATGAAAGAAAAAATATAAAGAAAAAATATAAAAAAGAAACAAATCTCTTTGTATGTATATTATCTTTTTCGTTAATTTTTCATTCTGTTTTTTTCGGTTCATCTTTTAATTTTTCTATTGTCATTTGTTCTAAAATCTTCCTTATTTTGAAAAAAGTAAATGTATTTTACTAAAATTCTATAACTATATTCTATAATAAAAAGAAATTATTATAAATTTGATAGTATAATAATTAAAGAAAAAGGAGATAACTATGGGGTATAAAAGAATAAAATTACCATATTCATATGATGCGCTTGAACCGCATCTTGACAAAAAAACTATAGAATTACATTATGAAAAACATCATAAAAGTTATGAAGAAAATTTAAATAATGTAATTTTAAAAACAAATATTTATGAAAGTTTTCCAAACATTATTGATTTATTAAAAAATTATCAAAAAATTGATAATGATGAAATCAAAGTCGCAATAAGAGAATTTGGTGGAGGTCTTGCAAATCATAATTTTTATTTTGAATCATTAAAAAATGAAGAAACTTTTGATGAAAATTTAGAAGTTGTAAAAGCTATCGAAGCATATTGAGATTCAATGGAAGAATTTAAAAAAGAATTTGAAAAACAAGTTAAAAATTTATTTGGTTCAGGATGAGTTTGATTTGTAAAAAGAAAAAATAATAGTTTAAAAATAATTAAAACATTCAATCAAGATAATCCATGATTTTTAGGATTCACACCAATTATTGGAATCGATCTTTGAGAACATTCATATTATTTAAAATATCAAAATAAAAAAATTGATTATTTAAATGATTTTTGAAAAGTTGTTGATTGAGAATTCGCTAATAAACAATTTTTATTAGAAACAAACGTTGAAGATAGCGAAGATGAAAGTTAAAAAATAAACTAATATTGAAACAAAAAATAAAAAATAAAAAAGCAAGATATAATTCTTGCTTTTTTATTTTGAGTTTTTTTCTTATTTATAATAATTGATTAAGCTATTAATCCTTTTTCTTTCATAACTTTTTCAATTGAAGCAAGCGCTTCTTCAGCATCTTCACCTACTGCATTAATTGTTATTTGTTGGTTATTTTTAATAACTAATGCCATAACTGACATAATTGATTTTAAATTAGCATTTTTACCATTAAATTCAATTGTTATTTCTGATTTGAATTTTGTAGCTTCTTGAACAACGATTGATGTTGGTCTAGCATGCATTCCTGCTTCGTCTATTATAACAAATGTTTTGTTTGCCATTTTCTTTCTTCCTTCTAAAATATTATTTTCTATAATGAATACTTTTATTATATAAAATTATTTTTTAACAATTTTATATAATGGATCTCCAATTTTTACTTCTAATCCATCTTCAACTTCGATTTCAATTTTGTAATCAACTATTGAATCGTTTGTTGCAATAACAATAATATCTGTTGGCTTATCATTATCTTTAAGTGTTTTTAAATCAATATCACACAATTCTGTTTCGTTGGTTACTTTTTCTTCAACTTCAACTTTTTTAACAAATCCTTTTCCATCAAGTTCTACAGTATCAAGTCCAATATGAACAAGTAATTCTGGTCCCATTTCAGTCCCTATTCCATATGCATGACCTGTTGGAAATGCTACTTTAATAGTTCCTTTAATTGGTGATAAAACTGTCTTTTCTTCTTCATTAGGAACAACAGCTATCCCTTTACCAGTCATTTCTTCTGCAAATACAGGATCAGACACATTTGATAAAAATTTAACTTTTCCATTTACTGGTGAAGTTACTATCAATTCATTAGATGAATTTGTTTCTTTTTCTTGATTGTTTGTTGAAGTAGTTTTTTTAGTTTCTTTTGATTTTGAACTAAATAATTTTGAGAAAATTCCCATAGCTTTTCGCCTCCGTTTATATACTAAATTATAATATAAAATTAAAAAACTTCTATATTGTTATCTTTAAAGAATTTTTGAATAGCTTCTTTAACTTCATTTTGAGTTTCTAAAAATAACACTTTATTTACAAGTTCTTCTGCTTTTGATTTATCAATTAAAGAAATAAGTCTTCTTATTGAAGGAACAGCGGTTGCAGACATAGAGAATTCGTCAAGTCCCATACCAATAAAGATTGGTGTTAACATTGGTTCACTTGCAGCTTCTCCACAAATTGCTGTTCATTTTTTTACTTCATGTGAAGCATCAATTACTTTTTTAATTTTTCTAAGAATTGCTGGATTAAATGGTTGATATAAATAAGATACGTGTTCTGACATTCTATCAGCTGCAAAAGTATATTGAATTAAATCATTAGTACCAATCGAAAAGAAATCTGCATGTTTTGCAAAAATATCAGCAATTTCTACAACCGATGGTACTTCAACCATTATTCCTAGTTCATATTTTCCAACTTTAATTCCTTCATTAATTAATTCTTTTTTTGTATTATCAAAAAAGGCTTTTACTTCTTTAAATTCTTCAATAGTAGCAATCATAGGGACATTTATTGCTAATTTTCCAAATGCAGAAGCTCTTAACAATGCTCTTGCTTGAGTTCTAAAAATATCTTTTTCTTTAAGTTGTAATCTAATCGCTCTATATCCTAAAAAGGGATTTAACTCTTTTGGAAATTCATAATAACTTAAATGTTTATCTCCACCAATATCAAGAGTTCTAATAACCACTCTTTTTCCTTCTAAAGCTTCTAATACTTTTTTATAAGAATTAAATTGTTCTTCTTCTGTTGGTCACTCTTGAGAATCCATATATAAAAATTCACTTCTAAATAAACCAATACCTTCAGCTCCAAATTTTTGAACACCTTCTATATCTTTTGGAGAACCAATATTAGCAGCTACTTCTGTTTCAAAACCATCTTTTGAAATACTTTTTTTATTAATGTATTTTTCTAATTCAAGTTTTTGTTCTACAATTTTTTTTGCTTTTAATTTTGAAATATCAATATCTTCTTGAGTTGGTTTATACAAGATTTCACCTTGTGCTCCATCAATTAAAACTTTTTCATCTTCTTCAAATGAAAAAATTTCTTTTCCAATTCCAACAATTGCTGGAATTTCTAGAGTTCTAGCCATAATTGCTGAGTGAGATGTTCTTCCACCAATTTCTGTTAAAAATCCTTTTACAAATTTAGGATTTAATTGTGAAGTTTCTGATGGTGTTAAATCATGAGAAATAATAATTACTTCTTCATTTATTAATGAAAGATCTTTAATATTAATTTTTAAAATATTTTTAATTATACGATTAGTAACATCTTTAATATCCGCTGATCTTTCTTTCATATACTCATCATCCATTGCTTCAAAAATAGAAATAAAGTTTGTTGCAATTTCTTTTAAAGCGTGTGCAGCATTATATCTCTCTTCTTTAATTTTATTAATTGTACTATCTATAATTTCTGGATCTTTTAAAATTGAAATATGAGCATCAAAAACTTCAGCTTTTTCTTTTCCAATATTTTTAATAGCAATTTCTTTAATTTTATTAATTTGTTGTTCTGAAGAAATTATAGAAGATTTTAATAATTCAATATTTTCTTCTATTTTTTCTTCTGAAATTTTTTCTTCTGAAATAATAATTGGTTCTTCTATAAGTTTGTAAATTTTTGCAGTTGCAATTCCCGAAGATACCCCTATTCCTGATAATTTTTTCATATTTGTCCTTTTGGTTTTATTTTTTAAAGTATTTGTTATCTACAAATAAATTATTAGTAAAATTATATAATAAAAAATGGCACTTTATGGCCATTTCTTAATTTATAAATATCTATTTTTTCAAAATTGAATAATTTAATGAATTCTTTTATGAAAAAATGGAGCGAGTGAAGGGAATCGAACCCTCACAGTCAGCTTGGAAGGCTGAAGTTCTACCATTAAACTACACTCGCAAATTACTTTACTTTGTATTATTTAATTCCATTAGTATTATACTATAAAAAAACTTTTTTTAATAAAAAATAAAGAAATTAAAAAATTGGTGAAATAAATTTAATTAAAAATCTTAATCTTTTGTGATTTGTCTTAGCTTCGATTAATGAATATTTTAATAGTGGTTCTCAAACTCTTATTAAGTTTTCATCAATAAATGATTGATTTTTTTTGATTAAAAAATTATATTCAAAATGAAGAAATAATGCTCTATAATCAAGATTGCTAGTACCAATGATAATATTTTTACTATCGAAAATATATTGTTTGCCATGAACAAAAAAATTATTTGCTCTATAAACTACAATACCATTATCAATTAATTCATTAGCATAATAATGACTAACAAAATAAGCAGTTTTTTTATCTGCAATTCCTGTTGTAATAATTTCTATTTTTACCCCACGTTTAATTGCTCTTTTAAATGCGTCCATTAAGTTTTTAGGAAAAACTAAATACGGAGAAATAATTTTTATTGTTTCTTTAGCATTATCTACTTCATGAATAAAAGTTAATAAAAAATTAGGATTTTGTTGATCATAACCATCACTAATAAAATTAATTTCATATGGTTTGATATCTGAATTTACTTTTAATGTTTTTTTCTTTTTTAAAAGTTTTTCTTCTTCATTTTCTAAAGAAAAACTTTCATTAGAAAATCTATTTCAATCAAAAAGAAATTTCTTTTTTATTTCTAAAGTTAAAGCACCAAACGTTTTATAATGAAGATCATATCAATAACCATACTTTGAATACATATGAGCATAATCATCACCAAGGTTTAATCCACCAAAATAAGCAATATTATTATCAATAATAACTACCTTATTATGATTCCTTAAATTATCAAATCCTGTAGAAAATAAAGGATTTACTTTATTAAAAATAACAAAAGAAATATTTTTGTGATTTCTTAATTCTTTGTATGAAGAATCGTTAGTTTGTATATTACCCATGTAATCAGTTAAAATTCTAATTTTAACATTTTCTTCTGCTTTATTAAGTAAAATTGTTTTGATTTTATTCCAAATAATTCCGTTATTAATAATAAAATATTCAATATCAATTGATTCCTTAGCATGTTCAAGTTCATGAATTAAATCTGTAAATTTTTCAGTTCCAGTTACTAAAATATCAATTTTTTCTTGAAAAATATTAATTTCAGTATTTTCAACATTTTCTAATGGAAGTGATTTAGTAATTATTTTTTTTTGATAAAAAAATAATTTAGCACTTAGTATATAAAAGAAAAACATAGGTAGAGGTAGAAGTAAAATTACAGTTCATGAAATTTTACTTTGTCTGTCTGACCTTTTGTTTCTATAAACATCAATAAGGAAAATTAAATTTAAAAAATAATAAATCCCATAAATTATCAGAAAAAAATCAAAATTTTCTGGTAAAAATAAAAAAGGGATTATTGTTAAAAATGAAAAAATAAATAAGATTATAAAAATTTGGATTCCAAATAAGTATTTTTTCATATATATTTCCTTAATATCAATTACATTAAAAAATGGCGGAGCAGGTGGGACTCGAACCCACGCGCCACGAATGCGACCTACCTCCTTAGCAGGGAGGCCCCTTAACCAACTTGGGTACTACTCCATAATTAATCATTTACTTAATATTTTATTTACTAACATTATATATTAAGTAAATGATTTTTTTAAAAATTTATATTATTAATGATGTTTTTGCGTATTGAAAAATTACATTTAAAGTTTCTTTAGTAGTAGTATCATGACTATTAATGTAATCTGCAGAAAGAACAAAAACAATAGTTGTTAAAGAAAGATAAATTAAAAAAGTAATAATATCTACAACTGTTGTTTGTAATGGTCCTGAAAACAATGCACCATCTTTATTTAATTTTGCAGCCATTAATGGTAAAAGAGCACCTACTAAATTCCCAATAATAATAGCACTAGCAAAAGATACTGAAGCAATTAAAGAAATTACAATATATCAACCAAAAACAAATCAAGAAGTAATATCTCCATATTGACCCATTATTCCTCAAACTGCTCACATTCTAAAAAAGGCAGTAACAGAAATAACTAAACCAATTAGAATTCCGGCATTAAATTCTTTTAATAGTATTTTTTTTGTCATCGAGACATCAACATCATTTGTTGCTAATGCCCGAATTAGGGTAGTTGATGATTGTGCCCCAGAATTTCCACTTGCATCATTAATTGAAGATGCTACAGATAACGATGTTGCAAACCCTAAAGTAATAATTGATGAAACAGAAGTTTCTGCTAATAATGATGTACCATCATTATAATTTCATAAACCAGCATTTTGTCAAATCAATTGGAACCCAATAATCATAATTTGAGTAAAAGTTCCAATTATTAAAAGAAGAACTATTCAAAAAATTCTTGCTTTAAAAAGATCCTTTGCACTTTGTTGAGAATAAGGTTTTGAAATTTTATTTACAACACCTTCACTAACATCTTTTTCAGAAATAGTAATGATTTTATCCATAATATCTTCGGCACCAATTACTCCTACTAAAAAAGAATTTTTATCTACAACAGGAAGGAAAGACTGTTCATATTTTTCCACATCTTTTTTTACAGATTCTAATTTGTCATAAACTTTTACTGATGGAGTTTCTTCCATTATTTCCTTAACTTTAATTTCAGACATAGAAGAAATTAATTCTTCTGGTCTAACCATCCCTTGAAGAACATTTTGTTTATTGACTACAAAAATAGCTCCTACAATTTCTGAATCATTTGAAGAAAATTGATTTTTAATCGATTGAAGTGCATTTAGCACTGAAGAATTTTCATATACTTTTATGTAATCAATTGTCATATTATATCCTGCAGTATTTTGTGGATATTTAGAATATGATTTTACTTTATCAACTAGTTTTTTAGGTAATATTGAATAAATTTTGTTTTTTATAGATTTTGGTTGATTTGTAAGAATTTGAACAATTTCATCTACATATAACTTATCAAAAACATCTTTTAGTTCATTTAAAGATAAATTTTGAATAATAAAAGTAATATGTTTTGAATTTAAATTATATAAAATCTCTGATTTAGTTTTATTGTCTATTATTTCAAATAATAAAATTAGTTTTTCACTACTTCATTTTTTTAAAAAAACTATTGAATCTGCAATAGAAATATTATCAATAAGTGCTTTAACTTTTTCACCTTTATTTTCTAAGGTAAATTTTTCAAGAGCTTTTATTTTAAATTCAAGTTCTTCTTGCTCAAGAAATTCTTCTTTATTTTGTTTCATTTTATATTTTTGATACTATTTCATTTAATAAAGTAAACATTGTATCAAAATTTCCTTCACGTTCTTTTACACTTATAGAATTATTTTTAACCAAATGATCAGAAATTGTTAATAATGTTAAAGCAGATTTTCCTAAATAATTTGCAATTGTATATAAAGCATATGCTTCCATTTCAACTGCACTAATTCCTTTCTTATTAAATTCCTTAATATTAAAAAAATTAGGTTTTGTATAAAATCATTGTGATGAATGAATTGTTGAAGAAACAATATTATTAGAAACTTTGTTCTTAATAATCTCACCTTGTTCTTTAGCAATTTTAAGTAATTTAGCATCTGGTTTTACATAATTACTTTTATTATCATATGCTAATCCATAGTTAGAATCAGTAAAAGCTTCTTCAGCAATAACTACATCGAATAATTCTAAATCATTAGTATATGAACCTGCAGAACCAAAACGAATAATATGTTCTACATCATATTGATCAAAAAGTTCATAAGCGTAAATTCCAATTGAATCTAAACCCATACCATGAGAAAATACACTAACTCTCTTACCATTTAGCATTCCAGTATAACCATATTCATTTCTAACATTATTGACTAATTTATAGTCAATAAGATGTTTTTCAACAAAATTTTTAACTCTAAAAGGATCACCAGCCATTAAAACAATTTTAGCTATATCCTCTTTTTTTGATGTAATGTGCGCTGACATTTATCTCTCCTCTTTTTTATTTAAATATTAAATAAATTTATTAATTCCTTTTCAAAATCATTAATTGAAATTTTTGTAAAATTACCATTCTTAGCAAAATTAATATTTCCTGTTTCTTCAGAAAGGATAATTGCAATTGCATCGGTTTTCTCTGTTAAACCAATAGCAGAGCGATGTCTAGTACCAAAAGAAGGTAAAAGGTTCTCTTTTGAAGATAAAAAGTTAATATATGCTCCGGAAAATCTTATTTTGTTTTCTTCGATAATTACCGCACCATCATGTAATGGGGAATTCTCTCCTTCAAAAATATTAATAATTAATTCTGAAGAAACAACAGCATCTAATAAAATTGGATCATCAACATAATTGTTTAAAGAGTTTGTTCCTTTTATTATTATTGTTGCTCCTTTGTTTAAACTTTTTAAAATATCAAAACTTTCATATAGTTCTTGTGCTATTTTCCTAATATCTTCTTTATTACTTTCTTTTCTTAAAAGAAATTTGTTTCGTAAAAAACTAATTACTTTTTTTCACGGAACTAGTTGAAGAAATATATATAAAATGAATACTACTAATAGTATTCAAAATGATAATTCATAATCAATTGAAAAAAATAAATTATTTAAATAGTTCATAATACTAATTATAAATTATTATTTAAAATAATTTTGTTTTTTTAAAATTCTTTCTCTTGAAATTTCATCATTTATTTTCATATTTTCAATTTTAGAAAAAGAATCAAAAGTAAAAAATGATGGTTCAATCAATAAAAGTTCTTTAAAATACTTTTCATTAAAATCATAAATACTTAAAGAATAAAGTGAACTTATTTTTTTAAGAAAATCTTTTGTTTCTAATAAAGTTAAATCAACGTTAACTAAATTTATATTAATAATAATTTTTTTTTCTATTTTTAGTCCATTAATTCTATTTTCAAAATATTCAATGTTTTCTTTAATTCATAAATAAGGAATATTTAATATTAATTTATCATACTCTTTTTCTTCACTTAAAAATTTATTAATTACATTTAAAAAAATATATCTCATTAAAAAGTAAAAATTTGTTTCATTATCAAAATTAATCTTTTTTTCTTTCTCTTTGTTTTGTTTTGATATTGAAAAATCATAATCAAGAAAAATGTTTTTTTGAGGAGTACTTCTTGTTTTATAATTTATCTTTAAAACATTTTCCTTGAGAAATTCTAAAAGAAGATTTTTATCAAAAAAATATTTATAAAATATTTTTTCATCGTAAACAATAACATTATTTTTATAATTAATATTTTGTTCGTTGATTTGTAAAAATTCATTTTTTTGTAGAAGAAACTTAATGTCAGAAGAATCAATCCCATAAATCGAAATATAAAACTTAATTTCTGCTCCTTCAATAACTTCATTAATTATATTTAACTTATTAAACAAATCTTTGTCATCTCTTTTAAGAACAAAATTATTTGAATAAATTGTTTTAAGGTTAATTTCATTTTGTTTAAAATAAAAAAGACAAGAATAAGATTTTTGATTTGTTTGGAAAAATAAAACATCATCATAAAATTCATTTATTTTTTCAACAATAAATTCCATAATATATTTTTTTTCTAAATTACTTTTAGTAATAGTCTCAAATGTAATGACAGCACCATATTCTTTTTTGTTGTTTTTAAAATAATCAACAGTAATCATGTCTTGTAAATAAGGTTTGAAAAAATAATTGTTTTTTTTGAAATCATTTTGTCTTTTGAAAAATTTTTGGTATAGATTTTCTACCACAAAAATTAATAAAATTTGAAAAGAAAGATAAAAAAATAAAGAAATAAAAATCATAGCTATAGAAAGCTTAAAAGTATTATTTAATGAAAAAAAATAACTTTCAACAAGAATATAAATAAAAAATAGAGCACTAACAACAAAAAACCTAATAATTTTTTTTTCTTGATTTGCTTTTTCAGAAATTCAAATTAAAAAAATAAAAACTATTGGTTCAAATAATTTAATTCCAATAAAAATAGAATTAATAGTAATTTCTTCATATGTGAAATTTATAATGATATAGTACATTGTTGCAAATAAAAAAAAGAAAAATGGAGAAAAAAGATTTTTTCTTTCAAAACGAATTACAAAAAACAAAAGAAAAAGATAATCAATAAAAAACATCATTAAACTTAATTTACTTGTTGCTCAAAAAAATAAATCCAGAAAAAGAAATAAAGAAATTAAAAAATTAACTTCCTTATTTTTTGTTTTTTTATTTGCTAAAAAAAAATGATTTGTTTCTAGTGAAAAAGTAAAAAATATAATAAAAAAAACTAACTTTAATAAAAGCATAAAAATTGTTGTAATCATTTTTTAATTCCTTTAAGATCCATTTTTTATATAATTAAAAATCGAATTTGATTATATAAAAAATGGTGGAGATGCCGGGAATCGAACCCGGGTCCATATATTAATTCCAATTTGTTTAAATAACTTTATTATATTTTTTTATTTTTTAAATAAATTTATTGTAAGCAAACTTAAGGTATTGCTAAATCACCATAAATATTGTAAGATATTTACCGACTAAAATTATTTCGTCTTACAAGCAAAATATTTTAGAGTTGATTAAAATAATTTACGCTATGCTTTATGCATATGCAAATTCAGCACCTTGTACTGAATCTAGCATAAATGTATCAACTAATGCTTCATTGTTATCTGCATTTATTTGAATTTAGGGAGATTATCCCCTTATTTAAACTAAACTAATAATGTCGAAACCTTTACATCCCCAAAAGTAATGTATCATTACTATTAAATTATATGACAAAATTATGATTTTATCATTGATTTCGTTTGATTGATTTTTCTTTACTCTTTTCTCTTAAATCATATTTTTTAAGTGGTCTTGCAGTTGCAATCTCAACTTTAATTAATGAATTAGATGTTCAATATAATTTTAAAGGAATAACAACAAGTCTTTTTTCATTGACTTGTTGATTAATTTTCCTAATTTCTCTTTTATGTAATAATAATCTTCTACTTCTAGTGGGATCATGTTTTAAATATTTTGGAGAAAATTTATAATCAGGAATATTAAGGTTAATTAAAAATGCTTCACCTTTGTTAAGGATAACAAACGAACCTGTCATCGTTGGTGAAGAATTTCTAATAGATTTAATTTCACTACCAAAAAAAGAAATTCCTGCTTCATATTTTTTAATAATTTCATAATCATGAAAAGCTTTTTTATTGCTTGATATCAACTTCATCTTCTATTACCTTCATATCTATCATTCCTTGAGAAACAACAATATCTTGAATGGAAACTGTTACCTTATCATACAATCTATATTTTTTATTTGTTTTTTTATTAGTGATTTCTAATTTGTTTTCACTTGCTTCAAAATCATCACCATATCTTACTAATCCTTGAAAGGTGTTATCAATATCAACAAAAAATCCAAAAGATAAAATGTTTACTATTCTTCCTACAAAAATAGATTGTTTTTCTTTAAGTTTTTTAAGAAATCTAGCTTTTTTAATATCCATTAATGAACGTTCTATTTGCATTGTTTCTTTTTCAATTTCTGATGCTTTCATAGAAATTGTTCTTAGTTCTTCAATTTCTTCTTCTGATTGTTTAAAATTATTTTTATTTTCTAAAATTTGGTTTATTATACGATGAACCACTAAATCTGGATAACGTCTAATTGGTGAAGTAAAATGTAAATAATGATTTAACCCTAAAGCATAATGTCCTTTATTTTGAACTTCATAACGTGCCTTTTCCATTGTTTGAATTAAATTAACTTTTAAGAAAATATGATTTTCTAATGTGTCAATAACTTTTATATAATTAGCTAAATCTTTAGAAGTAATATTTTCATTATTATTAATAAACTCTAAAATTTTTTGATAATCCTTTGGATCTTTGAAATTATCTTCAGAATAAACTGTTTTAGAAAATAATTTTAATGCATCAAGCTTTTCTTGATCAGGTTGTTCATGAATTCTAAAAATTGAATATGCTTTATTTTTTTCTAAAAATAAAGCAACTGTTTCATTAGTAACTACCATTAAATCTTCGATAATTTTTTCTGATTCGGTTTGATATTTACTTGTAATTGAAATTGGTTCTTTATTTTCATCAATTTTAATAATTGTTTCAGGTAATTCAAAATCAATCATTCCAGAATTAATTTTTTTCTCTCTTAAAATCCTTGCTAACTTTTTAATCATGTATAGTGAGTCTTGAAGATTTTTATCTTCAAAAATAGAAGTATCACCTTTTAAAAATTTATCTACTTCTTCATAAACTAAACGATGATTAGAAACTATTATTGAAGGGAAAATTTTATAGTTTAAAAGTTTACCATCAACTTTTGAAATTTCCATTTCAACTGTCATAGTTTTCTTTTGAACGTTTGGATTTAACGAACACAAATCATTAGAAAGAATTCTTGGTAACATTGGATTAACAAAATCGATTAAATAGATAGAATTGCTTCTTTTTTTAGCTTCAAGATCTAATATTGAACCTTTAGGGACAAAATAAGAAACATCTGCAATATGAACCATTAAAATAAAACTATTTTCTTTTTCCTTAATACTAACAGCATCATCTAAATCTTTAGATTTTATTCCATCAATGGTATATGTTAATTCATTACTTAAGTCAATCCTATTAGTTCTTTCTTTAAGATTATTAGTTATTTTTTCAATATCTAATTCTTTTACATCATTAGGAAATTCGATTTCTTTTGAATATCTTTTCATTACATAACGATGATCTATTAACGCATTAAATTTTTTTGCTATTTTCTCTTCAACTTTTACATAAATAATTCCTTCGATGTAATCATCAAATTTAACACTAACAAAATTTCCTTCATCTAGTCCTTTTGGATTAATGATTTTATATGTGTGTTTTTGAAATTGTTCTACAGTTTTTAAAGTTCAAAAGTTTAATTTATTATCAAAGAAAACTTCACCTAAAGTACTTCTTCCATTTCTTTTTACAATTCGAAGTACTTTTGCTATTTGAGATTCTTCACCTTTTGAATTAGTTGATGAAATTAATTTAAATCTTACTATATCTCCATCAAGAGCATTCAAAGAAAACCTTTTCGGATTAAAATAAGAAATTTCTTCTTTAGTTTCATTATTCTCTACTTTAATAAAAGAATATGCGTGTCTTGTTTCAATGAATTCACCTAAATAAAAATTACTATCTTTAAGATAATACTTTTCTTCTTTGTAGCGATAATAAATTTTTTGTTCTTTTACTAAAGTAGAAAGTAAAGAATTTAAATTCTTACTTTGATTATAATCTCTTATTCCTAATACATCTCTTATTTCCTTAAAAGATGAAGGTTTCTTTGTGATCAATTCTATAATTTCTTTTTTCATTAAATTCCTTTTTGTTAAAAATTTTATCTTTAATTATCGCTGAGTTAAAACATCGCTAGACTAAAAATAAAACGAGTGAAAAAACAAAAAATAATATTATTAGAAAAATCGTTGATCAAAATATTATTCTTTCAAAACCTCTCTTTTTTGTAGTTTCAAAAAGTTCAACATTTTTGATTCCAACAATTGAACTTCCTAAATTTTTTACTTTTCCAGATTGTATATATATTAGGACTATCAATAAAATTGATGTCACTAATAAAAGTATTGCAATTGCTTCCATAAAATAATTTTACATTAAAACAAAGAAAAAATGAATTATTCTTTACTATCTTCAAATGTACCAATTGAAGGATCAAACTCTAATTTAACTACTCCAGTTGGTCCGTTACGATGTTTTGAAATAATTACTTCTATTTCTTCTTGTAAATTTCCTTCCCTGTATTCTTCTTTTTTACGATAATAATTATCACGATATAAAAACATAATAAGATCAGCATCTTGTTCTATTGAACCTGATTCTCTAATGTCTGACATTATCGGACGTTTATCTTCTCTTGATTCTAATTTTCTTGATAATTGAGATAATGCGATAATAGGTAATTTAAGCTCTCTTGCGAGCGCTTTCAATGTTCTCGAAATTATTGAAACTTGTTGAGTCCTATTTTCTTGATAACGATCTAATTCTATTAATTGTAAATAGTCAATAAAAATTATATCTAATTTATGCATTGAATTTAATTTTCTTGCTTTTCAAACTAACTCATTTAATCTGATTCCGGGAGTATCATCTAACCATAAATTTAAATTTTTTATAGATTCTACCGCTGTCTCAATTGAACTTTTTTGTTGAGATGTTAGTGAAGAATAATTTTTAATTTTATTTAAAAATGTTCCGGAATCAGAAGCAATTAATCTTTGTAATAATTGTTCGTTAGGCATTTCAATAGAAAAAAAAGCAACGTTTTTTTTTCTTGCAATTTTTTTTGTAAGTTCTAAAGCAAAAGCAGTTTTTCCCATTGAAGGTCTAGCAGCTAAAATAACAAAATCACCAGGTGAAAATCCATTAATAACTGTATCAAGAGAAGGAATATGAGTTTTTAAACTATCATTGTTAATTGCTTGATTAATAAGTTTTTCATAAAACTCATCAGCAAATTCATCAATTTCAACAAAATGTTTTACTTCGATGTCTCTTGCTAACTCCAATAACTTATCTTGCAATGAAGAAATCAAATTCATTGAATTTTCTTTATCGCTAGTGTTTGTAGAAGAAAATAAAATTTCTTGAAATCTTCTAATTCTTTGATATTCTTTAATGTCTTTGATGTAATTATCTAAATATGATTCATACCCTGCAGAAAAAACCAAAAAAGTAAGATAATCATACCAATCTTTAGTGGTTCATTTCATTGCTTCATTATTAATAAAATTACTATTATTTTTATTTTCTTTCAAAGTTACCAATGTAACAAATTCATTTTTTGCTTTTTCAGCAATCTCAAGAAGATTAAAACTTTCATTATCATTTATATTATCTTTATTTAAAATAAGTGCAATATAAATTGAAATTATCTTTGGGGAAATAAAATCATTTTCTGAAAGTAATGGTTCGACTTCGAAAAAAAGAGTTGCTTTTTTTAAAACTAATCCAATTAAAGCTTCTTCTGTTAATAAAATTTTTTCATTATTATTTCTTAAATTAGTCATTTTTTACTTCATTCCTTAATTGATACTCTTCTTGAAAAACATCTTCAATTTTTTCAATAACACTATTTATTTTTTCATCATTATTGATTTTAAATTCGATTGCTGCAGAATTTTCTTTTCCACCACCATGTAAACGCTCAGCGATTTTTACAATGTTAATTTCTGATTTTTTTGTTTTTCTTAATGATGCTTTAAATTTATCATTAGCAATTTTGGCAACAAAGAAAACTGTATAAATTTGTTTGAATTCCAATAGTTCATCTGCAAAAATAGAAACTTGATCATTATTAATGATATATTTTTCATCTAAAAAAGAAATTAAATGATTATTTATAATTTTAATATTTGAAATAATATTTGAGTATTGTTCTAAATCAAATTTAGGTGGTTCAAGAAATGATTTAACAGAAGAAATTTCTCCACCATTTTTAACTAATCAACCCACTGTATTAAATGTATGTTCATTTGCATTAGTTTGTAAATAATTAGTATCAAGAAAAATTCCAGATAATAAAATATTAGCAATATTATCGTTAATAATTTTATTATCATCTTTTTCAAAAATTCTTATTAATTCGGTTACCATTTCAGATGCTGAAGAATATTTTTGAACAATGAATTTATTACATTCATAAATATCAATTTCATTATTAATTGCTTCATGATGATCAATTATAAAAATATTTAATTGATCAAAATAATTTAAGAAATTTTCTTTTTGAAGAATATTTTCTTTTGATACATCAGTAACAATTAACACACTCTTAGAAGTAATATCATTTTTTGAAATATCATCAATAATAACATTATTATAATCACGATATTTTTTTGATGAAGCAACAAAAGTTGTTTTATCCATAGTTTTAATAAAAATCTTAGCTTCTTTTCCTAATGATTTTACAAATTCATACATTCCAATTACAGAACCAAAAGCATCTAAATCAGCTTCACTATGAGTTGAGATAAAAACTTTGTCAGCAACCATTAAAGAATCGTATAATCTATTAACAAAAGAAATTGATAAATTACTTTTAAGACGCGAATCAGAATAACCATTAGTTAAAAAAGAAATATCTTTATCTGTTTTTTTCATCGCTATTTGATTAATCCCTTTTGTTTCAGCAGCTTGTAATGCTTCTAAGGAATTAGAATTTAATGTTTTAAAATTTTCTTTTCCTGAAAAAGAAAGTCCAACTGCATAATTAATTGGTATTTCTTGTTCTTCAATTATTAATTCTATTTTTTTAAGTGAAGTTTTTAAAACATCAATAAAAGTTTTTTCTTTCTCAATACTAACAAGTCCAAAAGCAGTATTGTTAAAAGTTTCAATGAAAAATCCATCTTGGTTTTTAAAAAAATTAGAAAGAATAACCCATATATCATTTAAAATTGCTGATAATTTAAAAGAATCATAAAGTTCAATATCTCTAACAATCATTTTTACACGCATTGACATAAATTTGGAATCAACAATTTTTTCCAAAATAAATTCATTAGTTTTATCTAAAACAAAAATAAAATTTAAATTTTCATAATAAGTTAATTGTCATATTCTGTCATTAAAATTTAAATCTATTGTTTTTAATTTGGCAATATTTTTGAAAAAATTAACATCCTTACCAATAAAAAAAGAAAAATCGTTTTCTTCTAAAAAAGAAGAAATTCTTGAAACATTATTTCTTTTATCTATATAAATAAGTCCCATTTTTTGATAATCTCATAATTCTTCAAATAAAATTTCATCAAATGGACTTTGTTTTTCTCTTTTTGCTTTTTTGTATTTATTAAAATATAAAAAAGATCCTACCGAACCAAAAGTAGCTAAAAAAATTAATATTAAGATAGACACAAACAAATCAATATTATGTCCTCCTTTTTTAAGCATTATTATTATAATAGGAAATAAAATTCATAAAATTAAATTACCAATAATTAAAAATATTAGTAAACCGTTTTTTCTAAAAAAATTCATACTAAAATTATACTAAAAATAAAGATAATAGCAATGGTTTGTTACTTAAATATTCTTAAAAGTTCAAATAATAAAAAAAACACAACATTATGTTGTGTTTTTTTAAATTTTTTTAATTATGATTCTTTTACAAATGGAATTAATCCTGCTTCACGAGATTGTTTTATCGCTTTTGCAAGTTTTCTTTGATATTTAGCTGAAGTTCCTGTAATTCTTCTTGGTAAAATTTTTCCATTTGCAGATGATACAAATCTTAATAAAATTTCTACATCTTTATAATCTATGTATTCTATCTCTTGTTCAGTAAATAAACATTTTTTAGATTTAGAAACATAAAAAGGTTTCTTTTTTGTTTTTGTATTTCTAGATGTTCTTGGCATAATAATTCCTTATCTTCTACTTAAATTTCTATTTCAAAATTATCAAAATCAAATTCTTCTTCAGAATCTTCATTATTAGTTTTTGAAACTTGTTCATTATTTTCTATTTTTTTAGATTCATTTGCAAATGATAAACTGTTGTTATCTAAATTAGAATTAGTATTTTGATTATTATTACTATTTCTTGAATCTAAAAAATTAATTGTATCTGTTACAACATTAATTCTTGTATTGTATTCACCATTTTTTTGTGTAGAATAAACTTCCATTCTACCTTCTAGTGAAATTAATGATCCTTTACCTAAATATCTTTTCATTAATTCAGCAGTTTGTCTAAACGCAACACAAGGAATAAAATCTGTTTTATCCTTATTTCTTGGTCTATTAACAGCTAAAGTAAAATAGCAATATGGTACTTGATCGTTTGAATGTCTTAATTCTATATCTGCAGTAAGTCTTCCAATTAAAATGACTTTATTAAGCATTTCTTCTTGGTTTTCTTTCTGGGAATTTTAGTTGTTTTGAAGTTTTCATTTCAAATGGTCATTTTTTCTCATGAACTAACACCATTGATCTTAAAAGTTCTTTTTTAATATTCATTCATTCTCTTGTTGAAATGACTTTTTCAGGATCTGCTTCAATATAATAAAGAATATAATACGCTTCAAGTTCTTTTTTAATTGGGTAAGCTAAAGCTCTCTTACCTCATTCTTCTTTGTTAACAATATTTCCATCAATACGTTTTTCAAATTCTTCAACGAATTTTTTTTGTACTTCTGAATCTAAATTAGGTTTAATGATTAATAAAAATTCATACTTTCTCATTTTAATAAAATTCTCCTCCGGAATCAGTTTAATACTTTATTTATTAAACAGGTAATTTATATTAAATTACTTCTAAATTATAAAATAAAATAACTTTAAAACAAAGAGAATAATTCTTTTGTAGAAAATTTCTCTAAAAGAACAAACATAATTTCATCAATATTTAGGGAGATAAAAAAATATTTGTTTGTTTCTAGTCTTTCTTTTAATTTTTCTGTTTTGTTCTTAAGGAGTCTACCATACATATTTTTTTCAAGTCTTTCTATAGTGAAAAACGTTTTTATTTCATTGGTAACTGAAGAAAGGACTAATAATTCATATTTTGTTTTATTTTTTTCTTGTCATAAGATAATACCATTTTTTTGAAGTAAGTTTTTTTTAATTTCTTCTTTTGAAAAGTTTAATCATTTATACATTTCTTTTTCTTCATAAAAAATTTTAATATCTGTTGGTAAAGATAACTTATAAAAATCATCATCATTTTTATTTACTACATTATTTAAAAAATCAAAAATAATTGAATAAAAATCGAAAGTAATAATTTTAGCATCTATTTTTTCTTTTATATCAACAGAAATTAAAATTTCAAAATTCTTAGTTTCTACTTCTAAAATGTTTTCTACTTCTTTATCTCTTTCAATTTTATTAATTTCTGTAAATAATCCTAAATATCTACTAGTAAGAAAATCGTTGAAATCAAATAAAGATAATAAAATTTCAAAAAGTTCAAATTTTTTTGATGTCAACAAAGAATAGATTTCATAATCATTAATTGAATCAAATGTTATTTTTCTACCAAATTCTTCTTTGAAAGAACTTTCTTTGATAAAATTATTTATTTTTGAAAATGAAGGAATATTAACCTTTAATAAATTAAAATCATTTCTTAATTTATTTTCTAATAAATTCACAAATTCTCAATATAAATTTTGAGTTTTTATTCGATTAAATTTTTCTTTATAAGTTTTTGGTTTTTTCATAATTATTTTTTTGATTTTAAAGTCGGAAATAAAAGAACTTCTCTTATTGATTTTGAATTTGTTAAAAGCATCACTAAGCGATCAATTCCTATTCCTAATCCTGCAGTTGGTGGTAAACCATATTGAAGTGCTTCAATATAATCTTTATCCATCTCAGTTGCTTCATCATTTCCTAATTCTTTTTCTTTAAGTTGCTCTAAAAAACGTTCATATTGTTGTTCAGAATCATTTAATTCACTAAATCCATTTGCATATTCTCTTGCACCAATAAACAATTCAAAACGGTCTGTTATTTCTGTTGATCCATGAGAAAGTTTTGCTAAAGGAGAAACTTCAACTGGATAACCAATAACAAAGGTTGGTTGAATTAATTTATCTTCCACTTTTTCTTCAAAGAAAGCATTTAAAATATATCCTTTAGTTGAATAATGTTTTTCAAGAGGAACATCATGTTTTTTTGCAGCAATTTTTGCTTCTTCAAAAGTTATTTCTTCGAAATCAACTCCAGTAATTTCTTTTACTAACGTACTCATTTTTTCTTGTTTGAATGGAAGTTTTAAAGAAATCTTTTGATCATTATATTCAATCTCTTCTGTACCTAAAATTTCTTTAGCTAAATGATTAATAATTGATTGTGCTAAATTTAAAGCATCTTTATAATCTGCAAAAGCTTCATAAGTTTCTAAAGATGTGAATTCAGGATTATGTTTATATGATATTCCTTCATTTCTAAATAGTTTTCCCATTTCGAAAACTTTTGGAAACCCACCTACAATTAAACGTTTTAAATATAGTTCAGGAGCAATCCTTAAATAAAAATCTTCTCCAAGAGCATTATGATGAGTAATAAAAGGTTTAGCAGCTGCTCCTCCTAAAATTGAATGAAGAATTGGAGTTTCAAATTCAAGAAACCCTTTTTCAGAAAGATACTTTCTAATTTCATTAAGAATTTGTGATCTTATTTTAAAACGATCTCTAGAATCTTTTGACATAATCAAGTCAACATATCTTCTTCTAGAAATTTCTTCTTCATCTTTTAATCCGTGAAATTTTTCTGGTAAAGGAGAAATTGATTTAATAATAAAAGTAATCTCTAATGCTCTCAAAGTAAGAGCATTAGTATGTGTTTTCATTAATGTTCCTTCAAAATAAACCATATCTCCTAAATCGAATAATTTTACTATCATTCAATCTTTTTCTGACATCGCATCTTTTCTTAAATAAACTTGCATTGATCCAAATTCATCATCCATAGTAAGAAACATGGTTTTCCCTTGACCACGAATTGTTTTAATTCTTCCCATTATTGATGCTTTTACTTTCATCTCTTCTAATTCTTCTTTATTGAAAGAACTATATTCTTTTTCTAAATCTAAAGAATTATTTTGAGCGATTTTATATTCATAAGAATAATTTGGAAGAAGTTTTTTTAATTCTTTTACTTTTTCACTTCTTATTTGTTGCTGTTCGTTATATTTCATTTTACTTTCCTTTTCACGCTTTTTTTATCACTTAATTTTAGTAACATCATCTACTTTATTTTCATTGACTATATATTCATCAATTCTTCCATCTTTAACTTTTAAAATAATATCTGCAACTATAGCTAAATTAGGATTATGAGTAACAACTATTAAAGTTGTATTATATTTTTTATTTATATCAAGAAGAAGTTTAATTGTTTCTCTCCCTCTTTCTTCATCAAGAGCACCAGTAGGTTCATCAGCGAATAATATTTTTGGATTTTTTGCAAGAGCTCTTGCAATAGAAACTCTTTGTTGTTGTCCACCAGATAATTGATAAGGATATTTATTTGCTTGTTCAGTAAGCCCTAAATTTTCTAATATTTCCGGAATTAAAATTTCTTCTGCATCTTTTCTTCTTAAATTAGAACCAATTTTTATATTTTCAACAATTGTAAGAGTTGAAATTAAATTATATTGTTGAAATACAAAAGATAGGTAATCTGCTCTAAATTTTATTCTTCTATTATCATTTAAATAAAATAGATTGTGATTTTCAACAATTATATTACCGTCTTCTGCAGAATCTAATCCAGAAATAACATTTAATAAAGTTGTTTTTCCTGAACCTGAATGTCCAAGAATTAAAACAAATTTTCCACGAGGAATTTTTAAATTAATCCCTTTAAGAATTCTTTCATATCTTCCAGAAGTAAAATAATACTTATTAACATTTTCCAATTCAATAATGTTATCATCAGTATTTTTTTCTTTACCTAAAACAAATTTATCTTTAAATTCTTTTTTTAACTTTTGTTTTTCTTTAGCATCAACAGCATTTTTTATTTTTAACTTCTGTTCGTTTTTTTCAAATTTAATTCTATTTTTACGATAGTTTTTAATGTATTTAACTGAACCTTTATTATTTGATGAATCAATATCAAAAAGATTATTTTCTTCTTCTAATTTTGAAGATTCTTGATCATTTGATTTTTGATTTTTTTTATTCTTGAAAAAAGAAAAGAAATCTTCCATTGATTTTTGGAAATTTTTTTCTTTTTCATTGTTTTCAATTTCTTCGATAAAAATTTCATTTTCATCATCAAAAATTTTATCAATTAAAGCATCATTAGTTTCAACTATGTTTTCTTTATTTTTTTTGTTTTCTTTATACTCTACGATTTCTTTTGTATCTTCATGTTGTTCTTTTATCAAATTAAATTCTTCTGTATGAATTTCTGATTCATCTTTAGATAATTCATTCATTAAATTTGTTTTTGAAACTTTTGTTTCTAAAGTTAAATAATCAACATTATTTTCTTTTAAAGTTTTTATTTTAGTAGTAATGGATTTTTTATTTTCACTTAATTCAAATATATATATATTGTTATCTACATTATCAACATTTGAATTAATATTTTCTTGTTTCATTTTTCTCCAAATTAAATAAATATAATATATTTATATTTTAGCAAATATATATTTATTATTATAAAAAAATAAAAACACTGAAAATCAGTGTTTTAAATTTGTTTAAATTTATTTATGTTTGTTTTGACTTGTTTTATTAGAAGTTTCTTTTTTTAGATTTTGTTCTTCTAATTTTCTTTGCTCTAATTTTTTAGAGATTTTATCTTTTATTGATTTAATTTCTTTCGGAGAAGCAAAGATAGTAATTCCACCTTCTAAAACAAACTCTTCAATTTTAAATGAAGTTTTATTTGCTTTTGACATTTGTACATTAAAGAACTCTTCAGGAATAACTCTATTTTTATATATGTATTCTATTTCTTCAAGATTAATTGTTTCTTTTAACATTAATGCTTTTGCAAACAATTCAATTAAATCTTTATTTTCTAAAATTATTTTATATGCACGTGCATAAGATTCATTAATTAATTTTAAAATTTGAGTATCAATTTCATTTTTCAATGTCGAAGAGGTAAGAACACTTGATTCTTGACCATATAATTCTTGTTCACTTGATTTATGAAATTGAACTGGTCCTAAACTTGACATTCCAAATTCTGTAACCATTCTCTTAGCAATTTTAGTTGCTTCTTGAATATCAGAATATGCTCCAGTAGTGATGTTTTCTGGACCAAAGAATATTTCTTCTGAAACTCTTCCTCCAAGATAAGAAACTAATTGAGCTTCTAATTCACTTTTGGTTTGAATGAATTTTTCTTTTTTAGGTGTCATTAATACATAACCACCAGCATCCCCACGAGGAATAATAGTTATTTTTTGTACCTTTTGAGCTTTTTCTAATATAAGTCCGATTACTGCATGTCCAGCTTCATGATAAGAAACTAGTTTTTTCTCTTCTATAGAAATAATATTATTTGTTTTTGAAGGTCCAGCAATTACTCTATCAATAGCTTCATCGATATCTTCCATATTAGCAAATAATCTATCTTCTCTAATTGATAAAATTGCTGCTTCATTTAAAACGTTTTCTAATTGCGCTCCAGAAAATCCTGGTGTTCTCTTAGCAATATTTGATCATAAAATATTTTTTTCATATTTTTTTGATTTTGAATGACGTTTTAAAATTTCTTCACGTTCTCTAATATCTGGTAATCTTAATTGAATTTCTCTATCAAACCTACCAGGTCTTTTTAAAGCAGGGTCAAGAACATCAGGTCTATTTGTTGCAGCAACAATAATAACTCCAGAGTTTTCAACAAATCCATCCATTTCAACAAGTAGTTGATTTAAAGTTTGTTCTCTTTCATCATTAGTTCCCATTCCAGAACCTCTTTTTCTTCCAACAGCATCTAATTCATCAATAAAAATTAATGCAGGTGCAATTGCTTTTGCATTCTTAAATAATGAACGCACTCTTGAAGCTCCTACACCAACAAACATTTCAACGAAATCAGAACCAGAAATTGAGAAAAATGGCACTTTAGCTTCACCAGCGATTGCTTTAGCAAATAAAGTTTTTCCAGTTCCTGGAGGACCTGATAATAGAACTCCTTTAGGTGTTCTTATTCCTCTATTTTTAAATTTTTCTGGTTCTTTTAAGAAATCAACTAATTCTTTCATTTCTAATTTAATTTCTTCATAACCAGCAATATCATTAAATCTTACACTTGAAGTTTGTGGTTTAGATTGTGATTTTCCAAATCCTAATTGTCCAGTTTGTTTATCCATTACTAATTTAATTATAAATCATGAAATTAATCCAAAAATTACTCATGGTAATAATGCTAAAATTAATGATAATAAAAATGGTGTTTGAGGGATTATTAAGCGAACATTCGCTCCACCTATTGTTGATAACTCTTTTAGAAAGTTAGGAAACCCAAGTCACAATGAATTTAAAGCTGTAATATAAGTTCCTTTTTGGAAAGTTACATCACCTATTTTAATCGCCTTTGGTATTTGTACAACAAATTGGGCTAAATTATCAGTATAAAAATATACATCAATATTGACATCTTTAAGAGCATCTTTAGGAGCGCTAGCTAAAGCCATAATTTGTTTAACTGTAAGATCATTCGCTCTTGGTGCAAAAATTAACGTTAAAATTAAAATACTAACTAAAACTCCAAGAGAAATTCATAAAGTTTTTCAAAGTTTTGATTTTGGTTTTTTAGTTGATTTTAAATTATTTCCTTTTTGTTGATTGTTCTTTTCAGATGGTGGCATTTTCTTTGGATCTTTATTATCATTGATTATCTTTAATCTAGATAATGAAGAAAATGAAACTTTTTGCATTTTGTATTCCTTCTAATTATTAAATATTTACTAATACTAATTATAACTAATAATAGCAATATATGGCAAATTACGATATTTTTCATCATAATCTAAACCATATCCCATCAAGAAACCTTTGGGATTTTTTCTTCAACAAACGAAGCTTTTCATTTGTTTAACTTCTTCATTATTATTTTCTTTATAAAATAAAGAAGTAATAGCAATTGATTTAGGGTTAAATGTTTCTAAAATTTTTTTGACTCCTAAAAGAGTTTCACCAGTATCAACAATATCATCAACTAATAAAACATCCTTATCTTTAATGTTTATATCATCAATTAAAGATATTTTAGGAGTTGAAAGTTTTTCCAACAAATGGTATGATGATGCTTTTATTAAAGAAATTGATAAATCTATTTTAATATGCTTAATTAAATCATAAGTATAATTTAACCCCCCTTTGATTATTGGCATAATAATAATTTCATCACTTGCTTTATAATGTTCATTTATTTCTATTGCTATTTCTTTTATTCTTTTTTGAATTTCTTCTTCAGTATAAAGGATTTCCTTTACTAACTTATCTTCAGTCGTCATTTTAATATCTTTCTATTTTTATTTCTTTATTTTTTTTTAAAATATAATATTTATCTGATAATTTATAATTATTGTTATTTCCTTTTTTGCTTTGAATAAAATTAACAATATTAATTATCTTTCCTTTACTTAAATTAATATAAATATTTTGTTCAATAATCCATTGATAAACTAAGTGATTTTTTAATTTATCATCAAACTCTTTAAATACCTTAATTGAAAAATTTTCATCTTTTCAAAGAGAAAAAGAAAATTCTACTTCTTTATTGAGCGATTTTCTTTGTAAATTAATATTTTCATAACTTTTTATCAAATTCTCTTTTTCAAGTAAAGATTTATTTTTTAAAACAATTCTAATTCTATTTCTTTGATAGACAGGTTCAAAATTACTTTGATCAACTCTATACGGAATATTTTTTTTATTACATTTCTCTAAAATATCATTTTTTCAATATTTTAATAAAGGTCTTTCGATAAGAAAATTGTTAATCATTGTTTTCTTTTTAATTCCATAAAATAATCTATCGTTAGGACTTTTTTTATATTGCATAATTGCAGTTTCTAAAAAGTCATCTTTATTATGTGCTACTAATAATGTTTCTAAATTATTTTCTTTCATTATATTGAAAAAAAAATCATAACGAATTTGTCTTGCACGATATTGTTTATTTTTAATTTTAGAAAGCGATAATTCCTTTTCATGATTTAAAACTAGTACATGAAAAGGAATTTTTCTAGAATTACAAAAGTTTCTAACTAGTGCTTCATCCTTAATTGAATCATTACCACGATAATTGTAATTAACATGAGCAACCTCAATTGCTTTGTTTCTATATTTATTTAACATATACATTGAATCCGGACCACCAGAAACAGCAAGTAAAATTTTTTTTGAATTATTCATTATACTTATTCATTGTGTCCAAAATATCATTATTTAAAAAATAATCAAGTGATTCATAAAGTGTATCATCGCTAAGCAAATTTTTATAATAAAAATTACTAAAATTTTTAAGAACATGATTCATGATGTTGATTTCTTTACCTTTTTCTAATCCAATTCCTATTCTTAATCTTGAAAAATCTTTTGTTCCTAATTGTTGAATTATATTTCTAACACCATTTTGTCCAGCATGGCCACCACTAAATTTATATTTATATTTTCCTAATAAAATATCTTTGTCATCGTGAATAATTAAAATGTCTTTAGGACTAATTCCAAAATAATTAGAAATAGCAAAAACAAAATTACCTGACAAATTCATAAATGTATATGGCATCGCTAAAATAACTTCTTGATTTTGAATTCTAACTTTTTCATAGATACCATTAAATTTTTGTTTTTTAATAGTTAATCCGTGACGTCTTAAAAATTCTTCCATTACAATAAAACCAGCATTATGATGATTTTTTTGATATTTATTTCCTGGATTACCTAGGCCAACAATTAATTTCATTCTTTTTTAAAATATTCAGATAGTGAAGAACTATCTTTCCCTAAAACAATTTCAATAATTTTAGCTAAATGTTTAGAAACATCGACAATTTTTAAAATTGGATTTTTTACTTGACTATTATCAATAGTATTAGTAATATATATATCGTCAACACCATATTCTTTAAATGATTCAAGATATTCATCAATATCTTTATATTTATCTTTTGGGTATGAGAAAATTCCATGAGTTGCAGCAATAGTGATTTTATTAACTCTATCTTTAACAAGTTTTAAACTCTCTTTTAGAGTATTTCCTGTATCGATCATATCATCAATGATTAATAAATCTTTATTATCAATATCTCCAATAACATTTTTAGAAGTAGCAACATTATGTTTTTCTCTTCTTTTATCTATAATTGCAATTGGTAAATCTAAAACACTAGCAACATATCTTGCTCTTCTTACTGACCCAAAATCAGGAGAAAGAATAACAGTATTTTTAAGATCATTTTCTTCTTTGATATATTTAATTAAAAATTGTAAACTTCTAACATTATCTGTTGGAATATGAAAAAATCCTTGAATCTGTGGGGCATGAATATCAAACGTAATTAAATGTTGGACTCCACTAACCTCCAATAAATTAGCAACTAAACTTGCTGTAATTGGTTCCCTTTTACTTATGGAAATTTTTTCTTGTCTTGAATAACCAAAATAAGGAATTATTGCAACAATACTTTTAGCAGATGCTCTTTTTAATAAATCAGCTAACATAAAAATTTTCATATAATTATCATTTACTGGAGAAGAAGTTGATTGAATAATAAAAATATCTTTCCCTCTAACACTCTCTTTTGTACTTTGATAAATTTCACCATCTAAAAATTTTTTAATGTCTAACTTTCCTTGTTCAACACCCAAATGATCACAAACTAATTTTGCCATTTTATCATCATCGTTTAAACCAAAAATAATAAAATTTTCTTTTCTATGCATTTTTTTCCTTTTCTATTTCTTCATATATATTTATAAATTCTTTATAACTTAATGATTCTGCTCTTATTTTTAAATCATAATTTTGTTTAACTAAGTATTTATAAGTTATATTATAAAATAGTTCATTAGTTTTTAAACTATTTAAAAAAGTTTTTCTTTTTTGAGCAAAAGAAAGTTTAATAAACTCAAGATAATCTTTGATCTCTTTAGGAAAAACTTTTCTTTTATTTAACTTTATAAAAGCACTGTCAACTTTAGGAACAGGATTAAAAACATTTCTTGAAACAATGAAATAATCTTCAATTTCATAAAAAGAGTTAAGAGCTACACTAAATCTTCCATATGCTTTTGTTGAAGGTTTAGAAACTATTCTTTCTACCAATTCTTTTTGTAACATAATCCCAATAGAATTAACTTGTGGATTTTCTAAAAGTTTAAAAATAATTCTTGAAGAAATATAATAAGGTAAATTTGCAATAACATCAACATTTTCTCCAAAAAATTCTTCTTCAATAATTTCTTCTAAATTTACTTTTAAAAAATCGGAAGCGATTAATTTGAAATTTTCAAATGAAGAAAATTCATCTTTTAATAAAGGAATTAAATCTTCATCAATTTCAAATGCTAATAGTTTTTTTGGTTCTTCTTTTAAAATATACTTAGTTAAATTTCCTGTTCCCGGTCCAATTTCAATTATGTTTTTTTTATTTGGTTTTGAAAGTAAAATAATTTTATCTAAAATATTTTTATCCATTAAAAAATTTTGACCAAATTTTTTCTTTGTCTTATGATTCAAGATTGAAAAACTCCTTTGAATTTTTTAATAATATTTTACTTAATTCATTTTCATCAATTTCTAAATTTAAAACTAAATATTCAAAAACATTTTTTACATAAATTGGTTGATTTGGTTTTATTGAACGATTAGGTGATGGTGTTAATCACGGTGAATCAGTTTCAATAACTAACTTATCAAGTGGAATTGATTTAATTGAACTATTTAATTCTTTAGCATTTTTAAAAGTTACAATTCCATTTATTCCAAAATAAACTTCATTTGGTAAATTTAAAAATTTTTCTAATGTTTCAACATTTGAATTTCAAGAATGAACTAATAATTTTGCTTCAGGGTATTTAACTAAAACTTCTATCACTTCTTCATATGCATCTCTAATATGAAGAACAATTGGTAAATTATGTTTTATCCCTAATTCTAATTGTTTTCCAAGAAATAATTTTTGTTTTTTAAGCGTACCTTCTTCACTTCTGTACAAATCAATGCCAATTTCACCAATTGCATAAATTTTGTTTTCAATAATTAATTTTTCTAATTCTTTAATTGTACTTTCAACTTCTATTTCTTCAACATCATTTGGATGAATACCAATAACTGGTAAAAGTTTTGGAAATTCTTTATTTAAAGCAATAACTTTTTTTGATGTTTCTAGATTTCAAGAAATATTAAAAATATATTCTATTTTATCTAAATTTTCTTTAATAATTTGATTTAAATCAAATTCTTCATAAACTTCTTTTAATAAATGTGCATGAGTATCAATTAATTTTTTATTTTCCAAGACAAAATCCTCCAAATAAATTATTAATATAATCGGGATTCATTTTTTTACCGATGATTCTATATAAGATTTCTAATGAATTTTCCACTTCTGAAAGAATTAAATCAATTGGATAGTTTTGAACCAATAGTTCTAAAGTTCCTTCGATATTTTCCAAAATTTCTTCATATAAAGAAATTTGTGTTTTGTCAGTAAGATATTCAAAATCTTTTTCCATTTGATTAGGAATAAAATTTTTTAATCCATCTTCAATAGCTGTTAACAATTGATCAATTTCTCCATTAATAGATGAAATATAAACATAATTATTATTTTTTTTATGATTAGGAATTAAATCACTCTTAGTAAGAATATTAATTGTTTTATCTTTTGAATCCTCTAAATATGATGGTAAGGAAGAAGAAATGTTATCAATTGTTTGTAAATAAAGAACTAAATCTGATTTTTTAATTTCTTCTTTTGTTTTTTCAATTCCAATTGCTTCTAATTTATCATTAGTTCTATTTCTTAATCCAGCAGTATCTTTTAAAGTAATGTTAACATCATTAATATTAATTCTAACTTCTATAACATCTCTAGTAGTCCCTTTTATATCAGATACAATAACTCTTTCTTCACCAAGAATTTCATTAACTAATGTTGATTTTCCAACATTAGGTTCTCCTATTATAACTACTGAAAAACCATCATTTACTTTTTGTAATTGTTTAGATTTTTTTATTAATCAAGAAATATCTTCTTTTAAAACTTTTAAATCTTTATGAATTGATTTTGAAGAATATTCTTCTATATCGTTATTTTCTGGATAATCTATTGATACTTGTAATCTGGCAATTAAATTTTCCAAAACTTTAATTAAATGATTTACATAATTTAATTGTTTACCATTAATATTTAAAGATGATTTTCTTGCAACTTGTTTATTTTCACTAAGAATTAATGAATTGATAGCTGAAGCTTTTGTAAGATCCATTTTTTTATTTAAAAATGCTTGTTTAGAAAATTCTCCAGGTAATGCTACTCTTCCTATTTTAGATTTTCTAAAAATCTCAAGAATTTTTTCAACAACATACATTGAACCATGAGTTTGTACTTCTACAACATTCTCGCCGGTAAAAGAATTTGGTCCTTTAAACATTAAAATTAATCCTTCATCAATAAATTCATCATTATTAAAAAATTTAGAATAAACTACTTTGTTCGCTTCAGGTGTAATTTTTGTTTTTAAAATAAGATTTAAAAAGCAAAAAGCATCAGGACCTGAAATCCTGATGACTGCTATATTTTGATTAATTGGTTTTGTCACTAAAGAATAAATTGTTTCCATAATTAACTATTTGCTTTTTTTATTTTCTCCGCTTTTTTTACTTGGAAATAATGTTGAACTAACGTTTGAACAATTGTAAATAATGATGAAAAAATTCAATAAATAGATAATAATGTTGGAATTGTTAATCCAATGAAAACAAATACTACCAACATTATTGTCATCATTTTTCCATTTTTTTTCATTTGAATTTTTGTTTGTTCATCTAGGTTTTTAATACCTTTTCTTTTTTGAACAAGATATGTTGGTAATTTAAATGATAAGAATTGAAGCATACCAACAACTATTGAAATGATTAAATATAAACCTGCTGTTTGAAAGAAAATATTAAAAATTCCAAATAAAGGTGAAACAGATAATAAGAATGGTCCAAATGCTGCAACTTTATAAAGTGGTAGTGTTGAAATAATTGTTCACATTGCTAAGAAAATCGGCAAGGTCATGAAAATATTAGAAAATGATGAAAATGGAGACACTCCTTCTTTTTTATACAATGCCATAATTTCCATTTGTTTTCTTTGTTTCATATTTTTATTATCTTTATACATTTCATATTTTGCATTAATTTGTGCAATTTCAAGTTGTAATTCTTGCATTTTTTGAGAATTTCTTGTTCCTTTTAAAGATATTAAAGCTGCTAAAGTTCTAAAGAAGAAGACAATAATAAAAACAGAAATAAGAACTGATCATGCTCCAATACTTTCATATTTAAACAAATCGGAAAGGAAATTTGCAATCATTGAAATTGGATAAACAAACATTCCGTAAAATGGCCCATAAGTTCATGCTTCACCTCAAGAAGATAAGGCAATTCTCTTATCGTTATATCCTTTCAATCCACTTTCTTCAATTGAATGTTTTGGAGTTAAAAAGATGTTTTGGTTATATTCAACACCTCTACCAACAATGTTATTTATGGATGTAAATCCTAAAAAATTATTTGACGTAAATTCACTTAAATCAATTTTATAATTTATTTCTTCATTTTTATTTAAAATAAATGAAAATGAATTATTATCATTAAAATCAGTTTTATATGAATAATCAATAAATTTTTTATTTCAATAATCAATAGTCTTATGAATTTCATCAGCAGTCCCAATTGTTGTATCAAGAGTTTGTCCTTGTAAAAACTCTTCTTCACTAGAATTAGTAAACTTAATTCTATTACCTTCAGTATCTAGAAATAATCATCCAACATTACCAAGAGAATAATCATTATTATAAGTGTTTCTAGCTGTTTCAGTAGGTGCTATTGATTCAAAATTTCTTGAACGAATTTCATCAATTCCACCTTCTTTATAAAGATAATTATAAGTATCTAAACTAGGAACATAATTATTTTTTTTAGTTGCTTGATCAACTAAAACAGAAATTCCTGCGTTAACTTCACCATCTTCATTTTGAAAAATTTTATTATAATCAAATGTTGTATAAGTTGTTCCTAAGCTATCATAATAATTTTTAACTACATCAGGAACTTTTTCTGTTTCATCAATAATTTTAAGATTATTATTAATAATAGTTTGGAAATTTATTGAATCATCTGGTGAAGCAACATCTGTAAAGATAACATCAGTTGGAGTAATTGATTCAATATTATAAAAACCATAAGCATTTGTATAAAGAATTGCTTCATCAATTGCTTCCATAGCTTTTATTAACGTTGGATTTGTACTAATTAAATCAAAATCTTCTGTTGTTAGTCAACTTTTATAATCAAAAAAATGATGAACTTCAACAGTTTCAACATCATTTGTTTTTGAAGCTTTTTTAGGGATAAATCATTTTCCTATCCCAGTATCAATATCAACATTATAAAATGGTAAAAACATTTGTTCTTCACCACTAATATTTTTTTGTTGACTTTGATCAAACATTAAAAAATAATTTAATGCTGCAACTGAATTTAATAACGTTACTGTACTAGTAAAATTAGGAAGAGTAATGTCATATACATCTGATTCATCAGTTATTCTTCTATGTGCTTCATCAGCATCAATTCATTCTAAGGAAGCAAAATTAACACTTCCATCTTTTTTTTCAACAGAAGGATATAAAATATTTTGAAAAGGTGTTACTGCTTTAGAAGCATCATCTATATATTCACCATCTGTTTTTGTTGCTGAAGTATAAGAAAAACTCTTCTTAAGATAATAAAGATTAGGAAGAATGTCCTGTGAATTTTTATATGTTTCCAGCCCTTGTGTTAATTGTTTTGAAGTTGAAATAGTAAATTCTTGCACACATCCTCATAGCGTTGTAATTGCTAAAAAAAGGAAAGTTGCTCACTTAAAAACTTTAAGTGATGACTTAAGTATTTTCTTTCAATTTAAATCTAACTTTTTACCATTAGAACCTTTAGTAGAAGATTCTTCGTAAAAAGAGTTATGTCCTTGTGCCATTAATTATAAATTCTTTCACTTTTTTTTCTAAAATGGTTTGTTTTTCAATAAATGATAAACTAAAAAAAGGTTTTTTTGCTAAAATAATTAAATCAACATTTTTATCTTTAATATCAATAAAAAAAGAATCGATAATATTCTTTATTTGCCTTTTTTGTTTATTACGAAAAACAGCATTTCCAAATTTTTTAGGAATAGAAATACCTATTCTAATATGTCCATAATTATTTTGATGTCTTGATTTTGAAAGTAAAAAAAATTCACTATGATTTTTTTTACCTTTTTTTAAAACATCATTAAAGACATTATTTTGTTTTAATGAATATTTTTTTTTCACTTTTAAACAGTAATATCTTTTCTACCTTTATTTCTTCTGGCAGATAAAACTCTTCTACCATTTTTTGTTGCCATTCTTGATCTAAAACCATGAGTTTTAGCTCTTTTACGTTTGTTTGGTTGATATGTTCTTTTCATAAAAATTCCTTTCTTATTTTTAAGCATAAAATTTAACTTCAATTTTAATAACTTGAATTCTATAAGTTTATAATTAAAATTATATAAAATTTTTGTTTTTTTTAAAAAAAAGAATTAATTTTATATTTTTGACACAAAAAAAAGTATCACCTTTATAATATTAAATAGAATGAATACTATCGAAAAAAGTAAATTAAAAGAAATTTTAATTAATGTCTTTGAAATAATTGAAATTAATGAACAACAAAAAGAATTGTTTATTAGTGTAACAAAGGACACAATATTAAAACAAATAAACGAAGAGACCAAAGAAATAATCATTATCGTTGATTCTCTTTTCTATATGACAATTATAGAAAATAGTTTTAGAGGAGCACTTACAAAAGCTTTTAATAATGTTTTAAATAGCAATTATAATGTTGTTTTAACTTTAAAAGAGGATTATAACAAACAACAAGAAAAATTAAAAGAAACTAAAACTAAAAAAAATATTGTTGAAAAAAAACATTTAGAAATTGATTATTCAACAAATTCTTTAAAAGAAAAATTAACTTTTAAAACGTATGTTGTTTCGAACATCAATCAAATGATTTATTCTGCCGCTCTTAGTGTAAGTTTAAAACCTGGAGGACCTTGAAATCCCCTTTTTATCTATGGAGGAAGTGGATTAGGGAAAACTCATTTATTACATGCAATAGGAAATAAAACTATTGAAAATCATCCAAATTTCAATGTTAAATACATACAAGCTAAAGATTTTGGAGAATTAGTTCATCAAGCAATAAAAAGTAAAAATGCTAGTGATGAAATAGAATACATCAAAGAAAACTATAGTAAATATGACATGTTATTGGTTGATGATATTCAATTTATTCAAACTTGAACAAAAGCAAAAGAAATATTTTTTCATATTTTTAATAATTTTATTGAAAATGATAAACAAGTAATTATAACTTCAGATACTTATCCTCAAGAACTTGATAATTTCGAACAAAGGTTTATTACTAGATTTGAAAAAGGGTTAACTATTGGTATTTTGCCCCCAGATTTTGAGGGAGCAAAAAAAATAATAAAGATGAAAATGAAATTAATTCATGATTTTGACTTAAATTTCATTGATGAAGAATGTATTGAATATTTGGCAAAAAATTTTAGTACAAATATAAGAGAACTTGAAGGATCAATTAATCGAGTAATTTTTTGAACAATAAATACAAATGTAAATCACATTACAATGGAAGTAATGAATTCAATCTTTAAAGACAATAAAAATAAAATAAGTACTCTTACTTTTGATAATGTTGTTAATGCGGTTGTAGACTACTATAACATTAGCAAAGAAGAAGTTTTAGGAAAATCTAGACATAAAAATATTTTACTAGCAAGACAAATAACTATTTATCTAAGCAGAACTCTTTTAAATTTTTCTTTAAAAGAAATTAGTAAAAAAATAGATAGAAATCATTCTACAATAATTAGTAGTATTAAAAAAATCGAACAAAGAAAAGAAATTGATAAAAATTTAAATATTGCAATTTCTAAAATAAAAGCTAATATACTAAAATAAATAATTAAGGTATCAATATGAAAAATGATATAAATGAACTTAGAAAACATGTTGTAAGTTCGATAAAAAAAACTTATGAAGAAAATGAAAGAAATTTTCTTCAAAATAATGAATTAAAAAAAGAAATTACTAACCTTGAAAATTATATTAAAATTAAAATTAATACTAATTATGTTGAAATTAAAAAATCTTTAAGCAAAGAAGAATATGAAAAATTTAAAATTGAAATAAAAAATTTAGAAATTCTTATTAAAGAAATAGAAGAAGCATTTAAATTTAATTTATACAATTCTGTAGGGTTACTTTCTCGTAAAATAATTGTTCATATTGTCGAAATTTTAAGTATTAAAGATAAAGTTCCAATTATGCCAATGATACAAAAAGTAAATGGTGTAATGCAATTTTTACCTAAATATAAATGTCTTATTAAGAAAGACAAAGATTTTGATCAAGAAGAATATAATAAATTTATTCTTGACATAATTGATGAAAATTATGAAGTAAAAACTAAAAAACTTACTAAATATTTTAAAACAAGAAAAAATAAAAGTCAATTAAAATTTGAAGAATATATTGAGTGACTTTTCGATAATAAATACATATTAAAAAAAGAAAAAGCAATTTTAAATATTTTAAGAAAAGATTCTAATGATTTAAATCATCAAACAAAAATAGCAGATGATGAAAGTGAAAAATATTTTTTTGCTATTAAAAAATTAATAGAAAATAATTTTCAATAAAACAAAAAAAGAAGCAAAAATGCTTCTTTTTTTTGTTTTATTGAAATGTTTTATGAAAAGATTAAAAAAGTTTTGAACATTTGAGTTTTGAACAATGTTGATAAAAATGTTGAAAACTTTTGAGTTTTGAACATTATTTTTACAAATGTTGAAAACCTGTTGAAAACTCATGTTGAAAACTCCAATTTACCTTCTTTTTTTAGATTTTTAATTATTTTTTTGAACATTTAATTTTTTAAATAAAAAAATTTTATTATTTATTTTAAATATTTTGGATAGTTATCAACATTAATCAACATCATATTATTGTTTCTTTTTGCATTTTTTTCCTTTAAATAAAGGATTTTTTTCAAATTTAACATAAAATTCTCTAGTTATAGTTTTCATAGTAGTAGTAATTAAAGTTATAATAATAATATGAAATTAATTTTAAAAACCAACCAAATAAAAAAAACAATTAATAATCTTAATAATATTGTTTCTGATTATGATCCAATAAGTGAAAATACAGGTATTTTTGTAGAAGCATATGAAAATAAAATTACTTTAAAAGCTAAAAATAAAAATTTAGTTATTAAAACAACATTGAATATAGAAAATCAAGAATTTGGTAATTTTCTTATTAAAGCAAAAACATTTAATGAAGCAATAAATAAAATTACAGAAGAAGAATTAGTTTTAGAAAAAAATAAAAATAATTCTATTAAAATAAAAACTGAAACATTAGAGTTTAAATTAAACCTATTAAGTGGTAATTTTGAATATTTACCAAAAAGCATTATTAACTTTAAAAAAATTTTTTCAATTAAAACTGAAGAGTTTAAAAAAAGTTTAAAATCAATTCTTTTTTGTGCAACTGAAAAAAATTCTAGAATAATTCTAAGAAGTGTTAATTTTGTAATAAAAAATAATGCACTTACTTTAGTAGCTACTGATGATACTAAAATAGGATATTCAAAAATTGATGATATTGAAATATTTGAAGAAACATCTTTTTCCCTTCCACTTGCTATTATTAAAGATTTATTAAAAATTGTAGAACAAGGAACGATGAAATTTTTTATCGTTGAAGAAGATTTAATTATTATTAATAATAATATTCAAATTGATATGAAAATTTTTCAAAATAATTATCCTAATGTTTTAAATTTTATTCCAAAAAAATTTCAAAAAACATTAGAAATTGAAAAAGATATTTTATTAACAATTTTTAATCAAGGAATGTTAATTAATAACATTAAAACTATTGATGAAACACCAATTAAATTATTTATAATGAATAATTTATTAAAAATTGAAACACAAGATGAAGGAATTGGAAACGTTACTGTAACAACTAAAAAATATAAAATAGATGATGATGAAAATTTTAATATTCTTTTTAATCCTAAATTTTTAATTGAAAGTGTTAAAAGTATGGAAACAAAAACAATAGAAATAAAATTTAATTCTTATAATGAACCATTTTTAGTAAAAGCAAAAGATAAAGAAGATCATGAAATATTAATACTTCCATTTGGGAATTAAACAGTGAATAAAATAGTAATTCAAAACTTTAGAAATATTAAAAATTTTTCATTTTCTTGAAAAAGAAAAATTATTCTTTTTTCAGGACCTAATGGTAGTGGAAAGACTTCTATTTTAGAAGCCTTTTTTTTCTTAATAAATGGTAAAAGTTTTAAAAAAACAGAAACATATTCTTTTATTAATAATGAAGAAACAACAGCGTTTGTTCATTATCAAGATGAAATAAAAAATCAAAATTATTCTCTTTGATTAGAAAAGAATGGTAAAAACGAAATTTATATTAATGATTCAAAAAATACATGAAAAAAAATGCAAAGTTTTTTCCAAATTTTTATATTACAATCAAAAGATTTTGTATTAATAGCTCATTCTAAAACTGAAAGAAAAAAATTTTTTGATCAAATGTTTTCCTCAATAAGTTCTGAGTATAAAACTCAATTACAAACACATAAACAAACAAAATCTTTAATTAACAATCTTTTAAAAAATACTAACTTAATTGTTACTAATACAAAGATTTTAAATACTTATAATGAAGAGTTATTTTTTCTTGAAAAAGAACTGAATGAAAAAAGAAAAAAATATCTAAAAAAAATAAATTATTTTTTAAAAGATATTTTAGGAGAAGAAAGTTTTTTTGATTTTTCTTTGAAATATGAAAATAAAAACGAAAACAAAAATTTTAATAATTATGATTATGAATTTATTGTAGAAGAAAAAAATCTTTTTCTTTTTTATTCAGAAGGAATTTCTAAAGTAGCAGTAATTTTTGTTCAACTAGCTTTTATTAATTATTATCATTCTCTTAATCAAAATAAAGTTGTTTATTTATTTTTAGATGATGTTTTTGCTCATTTAGATAATGAAAAAATAACTATTATTTTATCAACGCTAGAAAAACAAAATTTAAATGTTTGAATCACTTCGCAAGAGAAATATTATTCCAAAAACATCGAAATTTTAAAAATTGCGTAATTGTCAAGTTAAAATATCCAAATGACTTATACCATTCGGAAACATTTTTCGTTTAAAAAAAGTCCTTTTAAATAGATATACGAAAGGATATAATGTAGTTATATAAAACATTGTTGCTTTTTTGGTAAATAGATAACAAATAATATTTTTCTATTTTAAAAAGCATAGGAAGTGAAAAATGACAAATAACAACTACGATTCTGATAGTATCCAAGTTCTTGAAGGACTTGAAGCGGTTCGTAAGAGACCAGGAATGTACATTGGTAATATTGATAAAAGAGGCTTACATCATTTAGTATGAGAAATCGTTGATAATTCTATTGATGAACATCTTGCAGGATATGCTTCTAAAATAGAAGTGGTTATTAAATCAGATGGATCAATAGAAGTTTCTGATAATGGTCGTGGAATTCCGGTAAATATTCACTCAAAAACTAAGATTTCAGCACTAGAAACTGTGCTTACAATTTTACATGCTGGAGGAAAATTTGGTGGAGATAATTCCGGTTATAAAGTTTCTGGAGGGCTTCATGGAGTTGGTGCTTCAGTAGTTAATGCTTTATCAACTTGATTAGAAGCAGTTATTGAAAGAGATGGAAAAAAATATACATTAAGGTATGACCAAGGTGGAGAAGTTACCGAGGGAATTAAAGAAGTAGGAACTACAGGTGGAAGAGGAACAAAAATTTCTTTTTTACCAAATTTCGATATTTTTAATGATGATGTTTTTGAATTTGAATATGAAATTATTGCTGATCGTTTAAAAAAATCTGCTTATTTAAATAAAGGTCTTTCAATTGTTTTTAAAGATGAAAGAAATAATATTGATGAATTATATCATTTTCCTAATGGTCTAATTGATTATGTAAATGATATAAATACTAAGCATGAAAAAGTTTTCAATGAGGTTATTTATAATGAAGGTATTAGGGATGGAATTTCAGTTGAAGTAGCTTTTCAATATATCAAACCATATTCATATAATATGCATTCATATGTAAATAATATTTATACAAGTGAGGGTGGAACTCATGAACAAGGATTTATGGACGCTCTTGTTCGTACAATTAATAATTACATAAAAGATAATTTAAATCAAAAAGAACAAATTATTTTTAAGCGTGACGATATCAAAGAAGGTTTAGTTGCGGTAGTATCTATTAAGCATCAAGAACCAATGTTCGAAGGACAAACTAAAAATAAACTTGCAAATCAAGAAGTTCGTAAAATTGTAAATGATTATGTTTCAGAAAAATTCGAAGAATTTTTAATTGAAAATCCGATTATTTCAGGTGGAATTGTTGCTAAATTAAGAACTGCAGCAGAATCTAGAATGGCTGCTCAAAAAGCAAGAGAAAAAATTAGAAAAGATTCTTCAAATGAGTATTCTACTTTACCAGGAAAATTATCAGATTGTTCCTCAAAAGACAAAGAAATTACTGAAATTTTTATTGTCGAAGGAGATTCTGCTGGTGGTAGTGCTAAGATGGGAAGAGACCGTGAAATTCAAGCGATTTTACCATTAAAAGGAAAGATAATTAATGCTCAAAAAACAAGAATTGATCGTCTTTTAGGAAACGATGAAATCATTTCAATTATTACTGCTGTTGGTGCTGGTTTTGGTGAAGAATTTTCTCCAGAAAAAGCCAGATATGGAAAAATAATTATCATGACTGATGCTGATGTCGATGGTTCTCATATTAGAACTTTATTATTAACTTTTTTCTATAAATACATGAAAGAGTTAATTGAAGAAGGAAACATTTATATTGCTCAACCTCCGCTTTATAAAATTATTCGTGGAAAATCTTCTTTTTATGCTTATACAGAAGAAGAAAAAGAACGTATGATTAATGAATTGGGAGAAGCAAGATTTTCAATTCAAAGGTATAAAGGTCTTGGAGAAATGAATGATGATCAATTATGAGAAACAACAATGGATCCAGATAATAGAAAACTACTTTTAGTAACTATTGATGAAGCGAAAAAAGCAGATTTAATTTTTGAATCATTAATGGGAGAAAATGTTGAACCAAGAAAGGACTTTATCATTAAAAATGCAAAACTTGCAAATTTAGATGTATAGAGATAAATAATGGAAGAAAATAATAAACAAAATCAAAGAAAAATTGAAACAATTTCTGTAGAAACAGAAATGCAAAAATCATTTATTGATTACGCTATGAGTGTTATTGTTTCAAGAGCAATTCCAGATGCAAGAGATGGATTAAAACCAATTCATCGAAGAATTTTATTTGCGATGAGCGAGATTGATCTTTGATCAAACAAAGCATACAAAAAATCAGCAAAAGTTGTTGGTGAAGTACTTGCTAAATATCATCCCCATGGAGATCAAGCTGCTTATGAAGCACTTGTAAGAATGGCACAAAAATTTTCTTTACGTTATCCATTGATTGATGGACAAGGAAATTTTGGTTCTATCGATGGTGATAGAGCTGCTGCTATGCGTTATACAGAAACTAGATTACAAAAAATTTCAGAGTTAATGCTTCAAGATATTGATAAAGGAACAGTGGATTTCATTCCTAACTATGATGAGAGTGAAGAAGAACCAGTTGTTTTACCAAATAAACTTCCTAATTTGCTAATAAATGGTTCTGTAGGAATTGCTGTTGGAATGGCAACATCTATTCCTCCTCATAATTTAAAAGAAATTATTGATGCTACTATTTTTATTGCTAAAAGATTTCAAGAAAATAACGATTTAGATATTGAAAAAATTGATATCGAAGATTTATTTGCTTTTGTTAAAGGTCCTGATTTTCCTACAGGTGGATTAATTTTAAATCCTAGTGAAATTAAGGAAGCTTATAGAACCGGGAGAGGAAGAGCAATTATTCGTTCAAAGGTTGAAATCTATGAAAATGATGAAAAAGGTATAAATGAATTAGTTGTTAAAGAAATTCCTTATGCAGTAAATAAAGCGTCATTAGTTCAAAAAATTGTTGAAGTTGCTAAAAAGAAAATTGTTGATTCAATTGTTAATGTTTCTGATCAATCAAATCGTGAAGGAATTAGAATTGTAATTAAATTAAAAAAACATGTTGATGCAAAAAGTGAGTTAAACAAATTATTTAAACATACTCCACTACAAACATCATTTTCAATTAATCTTCTTGCTTTAGATGGTAATTTTCCAAGAGTTTTAAATTTAAAAGAAGCTTTAGGAATCTTTTTAAAACATCAAGTAGATGTTTTAACAAGAAAAACAAATTTCCTTCTTAAAAAAGCAGAAGAAAGAATACATGTTTTATTAGGTTTAGAAATCGCTTTAAAAAATATTGATGAAATTATTAAAGTAATTAAAGCTTCTCCTTCTAGAAAAGATGCTTTAGTTTTATTACAAAAAAACTTTGAATTAACTAAAATTCAAGCAGATGCAATTCTTGAAATGAAACTTTCTCGTCTTACAGCTCTTGAAATTGAAAAACTTCAAAAAGAAATAAATGCATTAGAAGAAGAAATAAAAAAACACAAAGAACTTTTAGAATCTCATGAATTAAGATTAGATCATATCATTAGTTATTTAAAAGAAATTTTAGAAAAATTTAGTGATGAAAGACGTTCAGAAGTTAGTGGTTATGATATTTTTGATTTAGATGAAATAGCATTTATTGAACAAAAAGATGTTGTTGTAACAATGACTGAAACAGGTTACTTAAAAAGAGTTCCAATTGATGAATATCACACACAAAATCGTGGGGGAATGGGATCAAAATCAATTAAAACTAAAGAAGATGATAATGTTAAATTATTACTTGTTTCTAATACCCATTCAAACCTATTAATGTTTACCAATTTTGGAAGAGTTTACAAACTTCCAACATATAAAATTATGGAAGCTTCAAAAAATTCTAAAGGTAAACCAATAGTGAATTATATTGAAAAAGAAAATATGCAACCTAATGAACATATTTCCTTTATTCTTAAAGAAGAAAATATTAAAACTGATGAATTATTGTTTTTCACTAAAAAAGGAATAATTAAAAAAATTAATCTTGATGAATTTTCTAATGTTAATAAAAATGGTAAAAAAGCGATTACTTTAAAAGAAGATGATTCCCTTGTTGGAGTTTTAACTGCAAGAAAAGGAGAATATGATATTGTTATTGGTTCTTCTCAAGGGAAAGTAGTTAAATTTAGTTCTAATGATGTTAGAAGTCTTTCAAGAACTTCTCAAGGAATGAGAGGGATAACTTTAAATGAAGGTTTTGAAGTTGTTGGTTTTGCTACAACAAATACTGGACAAACAGTTTTTTCTCTTTCTGAAAAAGGATTTGGAAAATTAACAAATATTGAAGAGTATCGCACTACTAAACGTGGAGCAAAAGGTTCATTTACACAAAACACTAAAAAAGCAGGAAAATTAATTACTTTAAAAGTAGTTAATGGAAATGAAGATTTAATTGTAATTACTAATAAAGGGACTACAATTAGAATTTCTCTTGATCAAGTTAATAAAACTTCTAGAGCAACTAAAGGGGTAAAAATTGTTACCTTAAAAGATAATGAATTTATCTCTAAAGCAACAATCATTCCTAATATTGTTGATGAAGAAATTGAAACAGAAGTAATTAAAGAAAATGATAATTCTTTTGTGGAAAAAAACATCGAAGATAAAAATGAAGATAAAAATAGTAACTAAAATAGAAAGAAAATTATGATTGATTTAAAACAATTAAAAAATAATCCAGAATATTTTAAAAAATCTTCACGTAACAAAAATTACCAATTAGATAATTTGATTGATGAAATTCTTTTAAAATATGAAGAATATCTTGGTATTTTATCAAAAGAACAAATATCAAGAGAGCAATTGAATTTAATTTCCAAAAAAATTTCAAAGAATTCTTCTCAAAAAGAAATTGATGAAATTAGAAAAAAAGCAAAAGTAATTTCAACAGAAGCTACTTTTTTTTCTCAACAAGCTAAAGAGCTTAAAAAAGTGATTGATGAGAAACTTAGTTACATCCCCAATCCTCCCTTAGAGATTGTTCCTATTTCTATGAGTGAAGAGGATAATGTTGTTCTTTCTACTCATCTTGATGAATTAAAAAAAAATAGTGCTAAACCACATTGAGATATATTGAATGATAAAAAACTTTATTTAAAAGAAGAAGCAATATTTCTTTCTGGTGCAAGAAATGTAATTTATCAAGATAAAGGAGCAAAATTAATTAAAGCAATTGAAAATTTTATGCTTGAAGTTCATACTGAAATTAATGGATATACTCAAATGGAAACTCCTTTTTTAGTAAATCAAGAAGTTCTCTTTAATACTTCTCAACTACCAAAAATGGAAGAAGATCTTTATAAACTAAAAAATGGACAATATTTAATTCCTACCGCTGAAGTTACTCTTACTAATTTAGGAGCAAATAAAATCTTTAAATTAGAAGAATTACCTAAAAAATACGTTGCTGCTACTTCATGCTTTAGGAAAGAAGCAGGTTCTGCAGGAAAAGATACTCGTGGAATTATAAGATTACATCAATTTAGAAAAGTAGAATTAGTTAAAATTGTAACTCCGGAAAACAGTATTGAAGAATTAAAGCAAACAATGAATGATGCTATTTCTATTTTAGAAAAATTAAAATTACCTTATAGAATCCTTCAGTTAGTAAGTAGTGATATTTCTTTCGGTTCTCAAATAACTTATGATTTAGAAGTATGAATGCCTTCTACTCAAACATATAGGGAGATTTCCTCTATTTCTTTAATGGGTGATTTTCAAGCTAGAAGAATGAAAGCAAAATTTAAAACAGTTAAAAACAAAAAAGAATTTGTTCATACTATAAATGGTTCTGGACTTGCAATTGATAGAACGTTTGCAGCTATTTTAGAAAATTATCAAGATGATAAAGGAAATATTATTATTCCTGAAGTCTTAAAAAAGTATTTAAGTTTTGATCAAATCTAATTTAGACATAAAAAAAAACACAAGTTCAAATACTTGTGTTTTTTTTATATTCATTAATAGAATATAGAAGAAAATCACTCTAATAATATTCGTTTAGCAAAACTAAAAAAGTAGTTATCAAAAAAAGGATACAGAAGAAAATTTACTTTTTTATGTTTTGCTCCACATAAATTAAAAATATAACTTTTTAATATTTAAATTCTGAAATTTCAATTAATTTAATATTAAATAGTAAATATAAAACCAAGTAATTTTTTACCGAAATATAATTTTATTAATTCAAAAAGCTAAATTTCATTTAAAGTTGAGAAAAAAAATCAAGAGAAAACATAAAGTCCTTTAAATGTTTATATGAGTAATATAAAATATAGCTTTAAAGAATTAACATATTTAATATATTTAATGTGTTTAAAATAAAGTTAATTCTTAATTGCTCTTTTTTCTTTCTCAAACAATATTATAATAACTAAATAATTTAACTTTATCACAATAATCTTTTTTTTAAAATAAAATATGACGAATTCCTTTGTTTAAAAGAAATCCGTCATATTTTAAATTATATTTATATATATAAATATTCTATTTATCTTTGTTTTCTTTGTCTTTGTTTTCTTTGTCTTTACTTAAAATGCTTTCTTTTGAAATATTAGTTTCTTCATTTATTTTTTCTGCTTGTTCTTCTTCTTCTTCAACTATTATTTCCTTAATAATTTCTGCATCTTCTTTTGAAATTTCATTATTTTTTACTTTACGTTTAAGTTGTTTTTTACTTAAAGATAGATGTTTAAAGTATTTTGCAACATTTAAGTATTTTTCATCAATTATTATTAAATCTAATGTATCAGTTTTTAAATAAATTAGTAAAACGATTATTAAAATTAATGCATCTTCTTTGTTTTCAATTTGAAATCCAATATTTCTTTTAATTGAAAATTCATTAAAAGAAGTATTTTTATTGATCATAAAATCGTTTTCTATATTTCTTCAATTTTTAAATTGTTCTATAAGAACATCATCATCAATAATAAAGTTTTTTTTGATCGAATCACGATATTTTTTAGGAGATAATGGAGAATAAAGAAATGAAAGCAATTTAATATCATATTTTGCTTCTTTCATTTTTTCTTCATTTTCATAATTATCTAAAAAATTATAAAAGTTTTCTATTATATTGATGTGATAGTCTTTCCTTAAACCTAAATTTGCATCTCTTCTATATTTAAAACCAAAAATATTTGTCATAATTCCAAATCAAACAGAAAAGAACAAAATAAAGGACATTATACTAGTAATAACAATTGTTATTACACCAATTACTTCTGTCATTTTTATTCCTCTTTTTTATAAACATATTTATTTTATTTAAATAAATTTTATCACAATAGTTTATTTTATTTTCTCTTGTTGTGAATTTATGATTATTTTTTTGCAATAATAGTTTATAATTTATTTGTCACAATTGTGAATTTATGACTCGGCTAGGCCTGAAAAGGAGCAACCACATGAAGTAAGCAATGTGTGACTTTTTTATTATATAAAATATAAACTATTTGTATTTTATAATCAAGATAATTTATAATTTATATAATGAAAGAAACAAAAGATTTTTATATGCATGAGGCACTAAAAGAAGCAAAGAAAGTTGATTCTTCTTCTTTGCCTATTGGATGCATAATTATAGATAAAAATACTGGAAAAATTGTTTCAAGAGCAAATAATGATTCCTCAACAAAGAAAGACCCGTTTTCACATGCAGAAATTAAAGCGTTAAAAAATTTAACTTCTTCATTGAAACATAATTTTTTAAATGATTATGAAATTTATGTTACTTTAGAACCATGTTTAACTTGTTTTTCAATCATAAAAAGTTTTAATATTAGAAATATTAATTATGGATTACCAAATTCCAAATATGGATATTCTAATTTTGTTAATGAAACAGCATTAAAAAAATTAACGATTACTAAAAACATAAAAAGTGAAGAGTCTCATGAATTATTAAAAAAATTTTTCAATGAGTTAAGAAAAGAGAAAAAGAAAGATGAAAAACACTAATTCACTGTATAACAAATATAGACCAAACTTATTTGAAGAAATAAAAGGTCAAAAACTAATAGTAACTATATTAGAAAACTCAATTATTAATGAAAATATCAACCATTCTTATTTGTTTTATGGAACAAGAGGTACAGGGAAAACTTCATTAGCTAGAATTTTTTCCAAAGCATTAAATTGTAATGATAAAAAAGAAAATGATTACGAACCTTGCAATAAATGTAATTCTTGTAAAGGAATTAATAAAGGAACTTCTCTAGATGTTGTAGAAATTGATGCAGCATCAAATAATGGAATTGATGAAATTAGACAAATAAAAGAAAAAGCTCATTATAATTTAAATTCTAATTATAAAATTTTTATCATTGATGAAGTTCATATGTTGTCAAAAGCTGCTTTTAATGCTTTATTAAAAATTTTAGAAGAACCACCTAAAAATGTTATTTTTATTTTATTGACTACAGAATTATCAAGAATTCCTCAAACAGTTTTATCAAGAACAATTATTTTAGAATTTAAAAATATAAATAATTTTGAAATTGAAAATTATATCAAAAACATTCTTGAATTAGAAAAAATTGAGTTTGAAAATAATGTTCCTTCTATGATTGCTTTTTTAGCAAAGGGTAGTTTTAGAGATTCTCTTACAATTCTTGAAAAAATAATTCTTTCTTCTACAAATGAAAAAAATATTACTAATTCAATGGTAAGTGAACTTTTTGGATTGGTAAATGAAGATGCTTTATTCGATATTATAAAATCAGAAAATTTTGGTGAATTATTAAAAATAATAAAAGTTAATCAAAGCAATATAAAACATTTTATTAATTATTTTATTGATTTCTTTTTTAAAGTTTCTTTAGAAAACAAAATTAATAAAAAAAATTTATTCTTCAGTATTGTTAATGAATTAATTGATACAATGATTAGAACTAATGATCCTTATTTAATTTATTCAAAATTTGTTTCTCTTTTAATAAATACAGAAGAAAATAGTGTTTTCATTAAAACAAAAAAAGAAACCCAAAAAATTGAAAAAAAAATTATTTTAAATAATAATTTAGAACAAAATAATGATTTAATTATAAAAAAAGAAAAAATAATTAAATGAGAAGATAAAGTTTCTTCAGAGGAAACTATTAATAAAAATAAAATAGTTAAAGCAAAAAAAACATTTTTTATTAATGAAAAATATGAAAACATAATTACAAAAAATCATTTATTTAAATTAGTTTTAGAAGCAAAAAAAACTTCAGAAGAAAATGAAACAAATAATAAAATTTATCAAACTTTATCTTCTTTTTCTAATGATCCTCTTTTTTTAAATTATGTTAACATTTTAAAAAACACTTATTTAGTGAACATTTATAAAGATTTTGCTTTAATTTCTTTTAAAAACAATAAAGATTATACTGAATTTAAAACAATAGCATTTGAAGAAGGTTTATTAAAATTTACAAAAATATTATTTGAAAGAAATATTATTTTAATCGGTATTTTAGAAAAAACTCTTAAAGGTATCTATTCATATTTTAATAGTGAACTTCCAAATAATATTTTAAAAGAAATAGAAGAAACAAACTTTAATTTTTTAGAAGAAGCAAAAAGTAAAAATAAAAAAATTGAAGCAGAAAAACTAAGAAAAATTTTCGGAAATAAATTAATAATAAAGGAATAAAAAATGGAAAAAAAATTAGAAGAATTAATTGAAAAACTTTCCGAATTGCCTTCTCTTACTAAGAAAACATCAACAAAAATGATTATTGATTTTTTAAAAAAAGAGAATAAGAATAAAGATTTAGAAATAATTAATGAATTGTTAATGGAATTAAAATTTTGTAAAAAATGTAATAAAATTACAAGTAATGATAATTCTGTTTGTAATTCTTGTCAAAAAAACAATTCAGAAACTTTAATTTTAATTAAAAATCATTTAGATTTTATTAATCTTGAAAAACACGTCGAACAAAACAATTTTAATTCATACATTTTAAATATTGATTCTAAAGCAAGTTTAATTAAGTTTTTATCATTTGATGAAAATTATAAAAAACTTAGTTTTTTCCTTGAAAATACAACTAAAATAAAGGAAATTATTTTTTCATTTTCTATTACTTCAGAGAATGATTTGTTATCTTCTTTTATTCAAGAAAATTTTAAAGATAAATATAATTTTTATGTTTTAGGAAAAGGTTTACCATTAGGTAATAGTATAAATTACATTGATCAAGATACTTTAAAATTTGCTTTTCTAAAAAAAGAAAAAATTTAATTTATATAAATTAAAAACATCTTAAATTGGGATAGAGATTTTTTCCACTTTATAAAGCTAATTTTCTCCTCTTACTTCAAGAGGAGTTTTATTATCTAAACACCTTGAAATCTTATATTATTATAGTCATAAATAGCAAAATCTATCATAAAACTTAATTCTTTATAATTTAAAATTTCTTTTGATTTTAAATATTCTTGTTTTAAAATGGAAAAGAAATATTCAATCGGGCGATTATCTAA
>CAMZOE010000064.1 GCA_947330515.1 uncultured Mycoplasmataceae bacterium | reverse complement strand
GCCTCAATTATAGCAATTGGTAGTGATGCCATAGTTAGTGATAAACAAAATAATAATATGAAAAATATTAATATTTTAAGATATGAAAATCAAAACAATGATGCTTTTCCCTTTTATTTTGATAATGCTGGAGCACAAAAGAATTGAAGATGATGAAATGGTAGATATAACAATACAACACCATTAAAAATAATGGTTACAGAAGACATAGACTTTAGTTGATTTATTGCCGATGATGTTTTATTTTTACCAGATAATGCTACAGATACTCATTATCATGCACATATTGAAATTGATGGTGGAGGACATCGTTTTTATGGAAAACCAAAAAACTTAGCTTTTACACCATTATTTGATAATTCTGTTTTTGATAAAGGGCTATCTTTTCATGATTTAACTTTAGATGGAATGGGAACTATCTTTGATACAGTTGGTATTACTAATTTAAAAAATGATAATGCTGCTAGTAATACTTTAGAATTTGAAAATATTGTTATTGAAAATAATAATATTCAAAATCAAAAAGGATTTTTTTCTTCTAATGAAGAGTTTGGCGATTCAGGACATAGTGCATCTTTATTTGCGAATCAAATTTATATAGAAAATGATTATAACAATAATATTACACAGTTTGTTACCTTCAATAAAGTTGAGATCAGAAATAATTTAATTAAAAATGATACTTTAACTTTTCAAGCACTTAATAATAAAAGAAGTGATGTTTCACTTTCATGATTAACATCATTTTATGTTAAAACTTTTGGTACTTCATTTAATCCTAGAAATATTATCAATGAAAATAATATTACTATTGAAAATAATTCTTTTATTGATAACAATGTTTCTGTAGAAAAAGAAAGTGATTCAACAATTAATGTTTCTTTTGGTAATTTAAATGGTAGTTTATATGGAGGAAATGAAAATTTAAATAATAAAGATTTAAAGTTAAACAATATTTTAGTTCAAAATAATCTAATTGAAAAACCAGAAAATATTAAAAAAGAAAAATTTTCTTATTCGGAATTAATTTCCCAACCCAATGATATTTCATCTAATTTAAAATCAGCAATGTTTGATAGTTTTAATGATGTTTTTACGATTAATAATGTTGTTTTTGAAAAATATTATGAAGCATTAACAATCATTGAACAAAAAGATCAACTTTATGATCAAAATTCTAAATTTGCAGTTAATTTAAATTCTACAGATGAAAGTGAAAAAAGTACAGACATTAATAATGTTTTATTCGTTTCACCAAATAATCAAGATACTAATGATTTAGAAATTATTCCTACAATTAATGCTAACAATATTAAAGATAATGTAGGATCTTTAAATGCGTTAGCATTTAGTAATGAAGAAATTGTTAAAAAAGCAGATAACATTGCTAGAAAACACTTCGGAATTTATGGATTTGCAGATATTCTTTATAAAAATTCTAAAGAAGAGAAATCGAATGTTTTAAAATATGAAACTAAATTTGATGAAAATGTCGGAGTTATTTATAATGTTTCTATGGAAAAAAGTGATATAGATGCAATTACAAATATTAAAACAAAATTTAAATATGTTCAAAAAGATGCAACTAAAAAACAAAATATCCCTTATGTTTTAAGCAATTTATCTCTTAAACAAAACGGTAAAATTATCGGTACTTCTGATGAAATTTTAACTACTTCAGAAAATGAAAACTTTGCATATACTGTTAATTTTAAAATGATAGATACCATCTTTTCTAAAGATATTAATTTTGATAATTTAAGTATTGCTTTCCAATATTCAACAAACGGAAATGGAAAAAATAATCTTTCTGATGATGTTAATGTTATGAGTTCTCAAGCAGGAGGAATTGGATATATTGATCCAATTAATCCACCAGTACCCCCTGTTCCACCAGTACCCCCTGTTCCACCAACACCACCAGAACCACACGATGGTGGAATGCCAACTTGAGAAGTAGTTACTATTGTTATTTCTGTAGTTCTTCTTTCATTACTACTATTATTACTTTTATTACTACTACTAAAAAGAAATAAAGAAGAACAAGAAGAAGTATTAGAGGATGAAGAAGTTTGAAATAGTGAAGTACAAGATGGATACTATGAATATCATCAAAATCCTCTTTATATAGATTATGATGAAGAAGATTATCTTCCTTATGACGAAGAAGAATATTAATTAATTTTATTTAAATTGCTTCTCTTTAAAAGAGGAGCTTTTCTTTTAAAAATACCTTTAAAATTTACTTTTTTTAAATTATTAACATATTTAATGTTTATTTTTTTGTGGAAAGAAAAATATGTTTTATCTTTTTATCAAGGATAAAAAAAGTTATAATTTTATTATAAAGGTGCTGTGTTTTTATTAGATTATTTAAAAAAAAATTTATTTTTTTATTAATATTATTTTTAATTTCATCAATAAATCTTATTGATATTTTTAATTTAAGTATAGAAAAACAATACTCTCTTCAAGAACAAAGAAAAAACAAAGAAAATGAAACTATTAATGAAAATAATGATGATGAATTAAAAATTAATGAATCAACTGAATATAGTGTAAATTCATCAGTTGATGGAAAACCTTTTTTTGATGTAATAATCATTTATGACAATTATATTGATTCATATCCTACAGTAAACTTATATTATCTAACAATTAAAATAACTAATAAAAGAAATATACCAATTAATAAAACTCAATGAATTATACTTTATGATAATAACTATGTTGATATCAATGCACAAGCTTCGCTTGATGAAATTCCTGTAAATTCAACAGTTACTTTAGATATAACATTTGAAACCGTTAAAGCTGTAACACTACCAAAATTAAGAGTAGGAATAGAAGACTATAATTCAACTATTGTATATACTGAATACTCTTCTTTATCTAGTGAGATAGCAACAATACCAAAAATTAGCAATATTGATGTTATTAAAAATATCAATGAACCAAATAAAATTAAACTTACTTGAACATATACCGAAGGAACACTTCCTTTGATTGATAATCAGTCAACAATTAGTGGTCAAGGAATTCAAGGTGGAACAATAAAAATTGATCCAACAACCGAAAAACAAGAAATTAACATTGTAAGTTTTAATACCTTTATGTATGATTGAACTATTAATCTCTTCTATAATAAAAGTGGAAATGTTCAAGAAGATAACATTCATGTTCCAAACTTTATTACTTATGAAGAAAATATGGCTTCATTTACTACATTTACTTATGGAACCATTAAAGAAAATAAAGTTAATATTAACTTAAATATTAGTAATCTAACAAGTTCATACTTTACATATACAAACTTTACTTTTACATCTAAAAGTACTGGACTAAATATTTCAAGGGACAAAAATATTACAAATAATGGAAATTATGAATTCAATGATATTCCTTTAATTGAAGGAAGACTTTATGATGTTTTGATGGTTGAAATTACTGTTAAAGATCACTATTCTACTACCTCATATAGTCAATCATTAGAAAAAATAGTTATCCCTCCAAACATTATTAATTTTAATGAAACAATTAATGATACTACAGGTGAAATAGTTTTAACTTGAGATATTAAAGATAATCAAAATCTTTTTAAAACGTTAACTCTTTATGATGAAGATAAAAAAGAAGATATTAGAGATTTAAGTACAACTGAAATCTCAGAAAAGAAAATGTCTTTCATTGGTTTAAAAGGAGGTATTGATTTAAAATTATCAATTAAGGGTAAATGAACAAGTGGAAGTGACAACGGAACTTCTACTAGTAATATTATTTCATTTACCACTATTTGGGTACATGAAACAGCACCAGTAATTAATTCTTTTGAAGTTCTTAATATAAATGCTAAAACAGTTGATTTGCAATGAAATATTATTGATTTAGATAAAAATATTATTAAAATTTATCTTTACGATGAAGCTTCAAAAACAAAGATTCATGAAATGACTGAAAGTGAAATCGCTGATAGTAAAGCAACTATCTCTGGTTTAACTCCTGAAACAAGTTATTCATGAACACTAAGAGTTGTATGAGAAGATAGACATTATGGCGGAGAAAATGAAATTTCAAGTGAAACAATTACTTTTACTACTTTAGCAGTCACAACAGTAATTCCAACTATTGATAGTTTTACTTATAATAATCTTACTCCAATGGGAGTAAATGTTAATTGAACAATTACAGATAATGATAATATTTTATCTTCTCTTTATCTTTATGATTTAAATAATAATGAAATCTTTATGATGGGTCTTGAAGATTTACCTGGAACAATATTTTTGGACAACTTAACTCAAGGAAAAGAATACAATTTAGAATTAAGAGGAAAATGAATTAATACTTCTTCAAGCGGAACAATTACAAGTGATAATAATATTGTTTTTACTATCCCTTATGAACATAAAATAGCACCAATAATAGAAAGTTTTAATATTAGTAATATAACAACAGAAACTGTGCTTGTTTCATGAAATTATACCGATATAGATAATGTTATAGATAGTGGAAAAATTTTTGATGAAACCAATCATAAAAATATTTATATTCTTAATAAAGAAGATTTAAAAAAAGGTAGCATTACTATCAACGTCGAAAAAATGGATAAATTACAAGTTTGAAGTTTAAAGTTAAATTGAACAGATCCTTTCTATGAAAGTAATGTTGTTACTAGTGAAATAAAAAAATTTGAAATTCCTAAATTTGTCCCAGATAAAAAATTTTCTTTTTGACCATTCATTTTACTTTTAATATTTATTATATTTATATTAATAATGATGATTTTATATATATTTACAAATTCAACAAAAAACAAATGACTTTAACAATTTATAAATAATTAAATATAAATTTATAAAAATACTTTATTATCATTATGAATTTTTTTATTTAAAAGTAAAAACACAATCATTTTTTTAAAATGATTGTGTTTTTACCAAATTATTATAAGTTATTTTTTATATGCTAATTAGAATAAATAAAGATAATTTTATTCTTCATAATAATCTTGGTAATAATTATCATCAACTTCATATTCATCAAAATCAAGATCTGGATTATATTCAAAGAATCCATCTTGAACATTAGTTTCTTTTGCTAATTTATTTTTACGGTGTTTTAAAACTAAAAATAAGAT
>CAMZOE010000063.1 GCA_947330515.1 uncultured Mycoplasmataceae bacterium | reverse complement strand
GCACTACTTAAAATTTTTTCAATTTTTTCTAAATGTTCTAGCGATGCTTTTTCTTCTTCAGGAGTAAATTCAGAACTACTAACAAAAGTTTCTGAAATTTTTCCATCTATTAATTGATTTGGTATAGTTTTTTCTTCTTGTTCATTAGTTTTTAGTTTTTTTTGTTTTTTTATTTTTGACTTTTTTTTTAACAGTAAATTACTTTTTGATTTAGATTTACTTTGTTGTTTTTTTTGACTTTGTGTTTTTGAAGATTTTGAAGTTTTATTTATTTGTTTTAAAATATTTGCTTGAACTATTTGTTTTTCTTCTTCGGTTGTATAAAGATATTCTTTTTTAATTGGATCAAAGTAATAAGGATTGTTATCTTCATCATAAAAAAACTCTACTTTATATGAACTATTTGTTTTAGATGGTTGAGTCGCTTTAGAAGATTTTTTATGATTAGTTTTTACAAATTGTTTGCTTTTTTTAGAGCTTTTAGAGTTTTTATTTTTTTGAACAAAAACTAATGAGATTATTACAACTATGATTAAGATAATTAAAATAATTAAAATTAAGTATCACATTGAAAATATTTGAACAGTTTTAAAATTATCTTTTATTTTACCATTATCATAATCATATAATTCAGTTTTTGAAATAGCAATTGTTTGAGAAACTTGTTCATTACTTTCATAAGAATTATCATTTTTTAAAAGATAATTAAAATCTATTACTAATGCTTTATTTTTGATTGTATCAACTTCAACTTTTTCATTAAAATCAAAAGTTAAAGTAGCACTACTATCATCATTAAATAAAATTTCTTTATTAATTGATGATAGTTCAACTTCATTACCATTATCATCAAGATAATTTAAAGTAGCATTTTGTAAACTATTAGTCAATTCAGAGATAGGTTGATTTTCAATAAAGAACTTAGAATTAAATTCCATTTGAGAAATAACTTTATCTTTTTTAGTTTCATTAATAGTTAACTGATTAATTTCTTGATAAGAAGAATCTAAACTTTGAAGAAGATTATTATTATCGATGTTAAGTTTTAAATCCATTGAATTACCAATAGTATTTTCAATAGTTTTAATTTTTTCTCATTGTTCTGAATTAGTTGCATTTAACGATGAAATTGTTGATAAATTATTTTCTATTGGAAAAGATTCATCATGATCAAAAGAATCATCTTCTGTTAATGAAAAACCATTAAATAATTCTTCACCAACATATTCTATATTATTACTAGTTTCAATTGATTCATCGTAAGAAAAATAGATTTTTGATTGTTCGCTTTTAAATTTGTTAATTGGTGAAAATAGTTCAACTTTATCAACATTATTAATTATGTTATTTAAGAAAATGATATTGTTTATTTCACTTACCGTCACATTATTCAAGGGATTATTTACTGATTGATGAAAACTCAACATTGAAACAATGTGGTCTATTTCACTACTATAATCATCAATATCAAAAAGATTATTTTGGATAATAATATTTGAAACTTTTTCTAGTGTTATCGTATTGCTATTGTCAAGTTTTTTAAATGAAGTTAAAAGAGAAAACTCTCCTAGTGGATTAAATTCATTATTATTAAGATTTATTTTATTTAAATTAAAAGTTAAATCACTATTATTTCCAAGAATAAATTCACCTATTAAAAGATTACCTTCAAAACTATCAAAAACAGAATTTTCTAAAGTAAAATTGTCAATGCTAAATGTTGGAGATGAATCCATCTTAGCATGAACATTATTAAAAAAACTACTATTTTCAAAATCATTATCTTGATTAAAATTAGTTATCGTAATATCTTCTAGTATAAGTTCTGCATAATCCTGTAAATAAACATCATTAGCAAAGGTAATAAAACCATCAAGTTTAAGATTACTAATTGTAAAAGAACTATTTATTGTAATATCTTTAAATAAATTGAAGTTTCCTTGAAAAGAATCATCTACTGAAAGAGTATGTCCGTTACCATCAAAAGAAGTAAAATCTTCATTAATTGATGATGATTCACTTTGTCTAAAATTATCGCTATTAATTTCAATATTATTATCTAGAACTATTTTTGTATCTTCTTTATCTGTTGATATTCCTTTTAAATCTTCAACAGAACTAATATGTAAAGTATCACCTTCATCTTTTGGATTACTTATATCTAAGTTTACTTTATCTTTACTTTCATTAGTATTATTTTCTAATTGGAAACTATCAACATTAAAAATTGATTTATCTACTCCAATTACTCCTCCAAGAACAATCGTTCCAAATAATATACTTGAGAAAAGCAATTTCCCTTTTTTCATCATAATTTTCTCCCTATTGTT
>CAMZOE010000062.1 GCA_947330515.1 uncultured Mycoplasmataceae bacterium | reverse complement strand
GTTTTAGAATCACTTTCATTAATTATTCTTTTAGTTTTATTATTACTTCTAATTTTATTCTTAGTTTTAAGACAACGTAAAAATAACTTAGCAAAAGAAACAGGAGTTCAAGATGGATTCCTTGAATACAATCCAGATCTTCATTTTGCTGAATATCAAGAAACTGAAGAAAATTATGAAGAAGCTAATTATTATGAAGATGAATATTATCAAGAAGAAGCAGAATATTATGAAGATGAATATTATCAAGAAGAAGCAGAATATTATGAAGATGAATATTATCAAGAAGAATACTAATACTTTAATTAAGATATAAAAAAACACAATTATTTTAAAAAAACGATTGTATTTTTTTATATTAATAAATTAAGTAGTGAAATAAACAAAATTAAAATTATTCTAAAAATTTTAATTTTGTTTATTCTAAATTTTTAAGTTCAAATGATATAATTTTATTAATGTTAGTCGAATATTAAGTTATTTTTATTTGTTTAAAACATAATATAAAAAAACGAAAGAAGAAATAATATGAATAAAAAAATTATTTTTTTGCCATTACTATTAACTACTACTCCTTTGTTAATAAGTAATGATTTTTTAACAAATGAAAAAAAATATACGTTTGTTAAAAATATAAAAGAACAAGATGAAAGTACAAATAGAATTAAAAATAATAATTCAAATACAATTACAGTGAGTAATTATAATGAATGATTAAATCTTGCTAATAAAAATTTTGGAACAGGAGATAAAATAATTATTACTAATGATATTGATTTTAAAGATTTCAAACCAAGTGATGCGTTTAAAATTGCCACAGATCAAATCGAAATTACAGGAAAAAATGATTCAGGTAAAGACTTTAAATTTTATAATAAACCTATAGAATATGTTTTCTCACCAATTATTATTAGTTCAAGTTTTTCTACTGGATTATATCTTCATAATTTAATTTTTGAAGGTATGGGTACTATTTTTGATTCAATGCAACAAATCTCTCATGGTCATGATTATGATGTTGATGGTATTAAAAGAGACAACTCTTTATTTTTTGAAAATATTGTTATTGAGGATAATAACATCGTTAATCAAAACTTTATTGGTGATATTCCAGAATATCTCTCCTTATTTATCGGTGATGTTAAATTATACGAATCTGGTAATGCTGAAGCGGATAATGCTGTTACATTTAATAATATAACTATTAGAAATAATCATATAGAAAATAATATCTTTTCAGGAAATCTTCTTGCTAAACAAAACATTTCTTTTTCTTGATTAACTTCTATTGTTTATGATGTTTGTGGAGATTCTGATCATCATCATCATGGTTTTGTTAATTATGAAAACATTAACATTGAAAATAATACTTTCTTTGGTAATGATATTACTCAAGCGGAAGGAAGAGATATTGATTTTTCTTTTGGAAATATTAATGGCATCTTTTCTGGTGTTTATAATTGAACTGGTTCAAAAGGAAATTTCTTATCATTAGATGACATTTTAATTCAAGATAATTTAATTGAAAAACCAAAACATATTTCTAATAAAAATTTTTCTTATGCAGAATTAATTTCTCAACCAAATAAAGCTTCAAAAGACAATCAATGAACTTCA
>CAMZOE010000061.1 GCA_947330515.1 uncultured Mycoplasmataceae bacterium | reverse complement strand
ATATCTTTATTTGTTTCATGATATTTATAATCACATAACTTTGATCAAAAAATCAATAAAAAAATTCTAATCTTTTTAAGATACTCATGATCAATTTCATATGTTTTACTAAATTCATTACTTATTAAAAAATATTTACTTTTATCTATTACTCATGAATTCATCATAATTGCAATATCAAAGTGAAAATTAATTATTCCTGTATATTCAAAATCAATTAATTTAATTTTTGCTTTTCTAAATCTATTTTTTTCAGTTTTAAAAAAAACATTTCCAGGAATTAAATCATTATGACAAAGAACTGTATTTTTAAAAGCATTTTCTTTGACATCTTCAATTATTTCTTTTTCATCTTGAAATATTTGAGAAACATAATCAAGTTCATCAAAAAAAGAAATAGCTTCAAAAAAACCAGGATGATTTATTTGATGTTCTTTAGTTTCATGAAGATGATTAAAAACGATAACTTCTTTGACAAGCAAAGATAATTCTTCAAAAGAAACCTCTTCAAAAGAAGGTTGATTTCAAAAAATTTTTTTTGTTGCAACACCATCATCAAAAGCTTTGTACTTTAATTCAAATTTTGTTTTTTCCAATAAATTCAGGATTTTCATATCCTGATTTTTAAATACTTCTTTAAAACTATTAGTGGCATACTTTTTATAAAATCAATTTTTATATTCATAAACATCATTTGAAAGGGCAATAGTACTTTTAGAAATATTTTTATTTATTAAAAATTCATTAATTCTCATTTTGCATCCTTGAAACTTGATATTAAATTAAATAGTTAATAATTTTAATCTATTATTAAAAATTAATTAACTTTTATTATTAATTATATAATAAAAGTTATATTTTAAACTAATTAGAAAGAAGAAAAAATAATTTTTTTATTTCATAAAATAAAATTATTTTAAAATTTAAATTTACCTTTTTTTATTAGTTTTTAATATAAACTATCTAAATTTTCTTCCTTTTTTTTATTATTGAAGGAAATTTTATAAAAAGTAAGGAAATTAGTTGATATCTAAAGATAATTTCACCTATAATAAGAATATATGAAGAAAATAATAGAAAACAATTTAGAAGTTGATTTCATTAATGATGAAAAAATTATTGATGCAATTAGTAAAAGTTCTAAAGGTAAAGCAAAAAAAGCTTTTTATGCTATTAACAATGGTAAAAAAGTAAATATATTCAATAAATTTAAAGAAGGAGAAATAGAAGTTGTTTTTGATGAAGAAAGAGTTTGTCAAAAAACAATTAATCGAAGTGTTGCTTATAAAATAAGCAAATTATTAAAATCAAAAGGATTATTTAAAACTATTATTAATCTAGAAGTTAATGAAGATTATTTCATTATTGACGGAGAAGTAGAAAACAATATTACTGAATTAGATTTAAATAGAGCATTAAAAAAATTCGATGAAGTAATCCTTGATAGCAATGATTTAGTAAATGCTAATGATTTAGTTATAAATCAAGCAAAACTATATAAAATAGTTGCTTTAAGTGGTCTTACTCTAGATACAAAAGCAAATCGTATTAAAGGATTTGGAGGAATTTCTCAAGAAAGATTTAATAAGTTAATTGAACTAATTAAAGAACGTGAAGAAAGAGATCATCGTAAAATCGGAAAAGAATTAGAAATCTTTATGATTGATGAAATTTCTGGAAAAGGACTACCAATTTGATTACCAAATGGTGTCCTACTAAAAACTAAAATAAAAGAATTTATTCAACAACAAGAAAAAAAATATGGTTACATCCAAGTTGAAACACCAGTTCTTGGATCACTTGATTTTTATAAAACATCAGGACATTATGATCACTATAAAGATTCAATGTTTCCAATTATGGATTTAGGAGAAAATGAAAAATATCTTTTAAGACCAATGGCTTGTCCACATCATTCCTTAATCTTTAAACATAGTCCAAAATCTTATCGTGATTTACCATATAGAGTTGCAGAACAGGTACACCAATATCGTTATGAAGCAAGTGGTGCGCTTTTAGGACTTGAAAGAGTGCGTGCAATGGAATTAACTGATTCTCATATCTTTTTAAGAATGGATCAATTAAAAGAAGAACTTGCAAGTGTTTATGATCTTGTAAAAACTACTTTAGATAAATTTAATATTGAAATTAAATATCTTGAATTAGCTCTACACGATCCAAAAGATAAAGAGAAATATCATGGAAATGCTGAAATTTGAGCAAAAAGTGAAAATACTTTAAGAGAATTCATGACTGAAGCAGGACTAGAATTTGAAGAAAAAGAAGGAGAAGCAGCATTCTATGGACCAAAAATTGATATCCAAATAGAAAGTGCTTTAGGGCATATTATTACTGTTTCTACAATTCAATTAGATTTCTTCCTACCAGAAAGATTTGATCTTACTTTCATCAATAACAAGGGTGAAAATGAACGAGTAATTATGATTCATCGTGGACTAATTGGAACTTATGAAAGATTTATCTCTGTTCTTTTAGAACAAACAAAAGGAAATCTTCCTATGTGACTTGCTCCTAAACAAGCAGTTATCTTACCAATTAAAAATGAATTGCACTTAGAATATGCTCAAAAAATTAATGATTTTTTAAAAGCAAATGATATTAGAAGTGAAATTGATGATTCTAATGAACGAATGAATTACAAAATTAGAAAACATCAAACAGCAAAAACAAAACTACAAATAATTATAGGGGATGAAGAAATTAAAAATCAAACTATTACTTATCGTAAGTATGGAGAAACAACTGATACAACAATTAGTTTAGAAGAT
>CAMZOE010000060.1 GCA_947330515.1 uncultured Mycoplasmataceae bacterium | reverse complement strand
CAATATCAATTATTACTATTAATTTTTATAAGAAATATAATAATGATTTTTTTCTTAAAAGAATGAAAATTTTTAATTTTACTAAAAATAAAATAAAAGTTTATTTATTTTTATTAGTTTTTTATTATGCAATTATTTTTATTTTTTTATTTTTAATATGAAGTATCATTTTGGGAAATTTACCATATTATAAAAATATTTTTCACAAAGTAGAAGGAAATGAAATTCCTTGAAGATATTTTAATTTTACTCTTTATTTTTATTTCATGTTTATGGAAACAATTCTTATTATTTGATTTAATTATTTTCTTTTACATTTTATAAAAAATGTTAATTTTATTTATGCTATTATTATTATATTTTTTATTTGAGAACTTTTATTTGGAAATTTATTTTTAGAAAAAATTAATTATATGGATTTATCATGAAGAACACATTCTGATGAATTTATTCCTGGAGAATTATATCCTTCTTGGTATTTTAATGTTGATGAAGGACTTAAAATTCAAGAAACATTTTCCACAATTACTTCATTATTTTTACCGTGAACAAATTTTGGAATTATTGGCAGATACTTATCTGCATTTGGTGTAGATAGACTTGCTCGAAAGCATCACTGAATGGATTTTTCACTTTCACATAGTACGATATTTTATGGTTATAAACCAAATTGATGAATTAGACATTTACAAATTACTCCATTTATAATTTTGTCAATGTATATGTTGTTACCAAGATTAAAATTTAAAAACAGTTAAGCTTAAATTTAAGCTTAACTGTTTTTAAATTTTAATCTATTTTTATTTTAGAAATTTTGTCTTTGTTTCATATAATTATTCCAATAATGGAATTTATTGTATATAACGATCACATTGAAATAAAAATAATAGCCATTAAATCATGTGAAACAATTAACACCTGGATTCAAATTCCAATAGAGAAAAGATTTACTAATAGTCAAATAATTCATTGTTCATAATAAAAACCATTCATTAGAATCACCCCTATAATTGAAAAAACAGTAGAAGCACTATCTAGTAAAAAAGCAGGATCATCAAGTAAAAAAAGAAAGTATCCAAAGATTATTACTCCGATAAACATTGAAACTGAAAAAATTAATATTTGTTTCTTTGTTAGTTTGTTAACATTATTATTCTCTTTGTTTAAATGATTCCTTCATTTTTTTTATCCAATAATACTCATTGGAGCATAGATGAATAGATTTAAAATAAAGTCTCCATAAACTTTTGATTTTAAAGCAATTAAAGAATACAAGAGAACATGAAGTAAACCAAAAAATAATTATTACTTTGTTTTTTAATTGCAAGAAAAGAACCTATTGTCCCAAAAATAGTTGCTATTAAAGAAAGAATACCGACAATTAAAGATATTTTGTTTTTCCAAGAAAGAAAAACACTAATTATTGTTAAAAAAGAAACTTGAAAAGATAATCATAAATATTCTCAAGTTTTTCACTTTTTAACACTGTTATTAAAATTGTTCATATACTTTAATCATATTTTTTTAATCTTTTTATCAAGCTTATGTAGTTTGATTATAAAAAGATATTTAAAACCTTAACTCTTTATAACTTTAACAATAATTAAAGGAATTATAGAAAAGATATATGGACTTCAAGTAATTGAACTATAAAAGTATCCATAGTCTGTATGAAGGTAATCATTCATATGAGACATATCAAATCAATTAATTTCTTTATAGTTATGAGCTGCAATTCTTGATTTTAAAAACATTGCTTTTCCAAACAAAGTAAATGTAGTTCATGGTAATAAAATAGTATTTATAAAAACTTCATTTCCTGAATTATTATTTCCTCAAACAAGTCATTGATTATCAATACCTTCTATATCTCTTGTAGTAAGTGGTAAACCAAAAAGATAACCATTAATAAAAAGATAAACAGTAATTCCAATAATTATCCCATAAATAATCGAAACATTTTTAACAACATTATTAATTACATATGTAAAAACAATAATCATCATTGTTTGTGCAAGACCATAATAAAAATAGAGCGATCAAGGAAAAATGCTTCAATCCATTGTTTTATTTGGTTTTTTTGAATTAAACCCAAAATTTATTTCGTTGAATAAATAAATATAAAAAATTCAAAAAAGAACAAAAATAAATCCATAAAAAATCATTTTTAAAAACAATTTTATTTCTCTTTTTCTTTTATTTTCATTCATTAATAACATACGATTTTCAAAGTTTTTTTGTTTAAGTTTTTGATAGTTTTGAGTAACCAAAACCATTAAAAATAAGGTAATACTAATAGTAAGTAAATTAAAATTAATTTCTAATAAGTTGGAAAATTCTCCAAATATACTTAGAAAAATTAATATTTCTATATTTATAATCAAAACCCACCAAAAAAACTCCTTTTTTTTAAAAATATTTTCCATACTTTCACTCTCTCTTTTTAAACACAAAGTTAATCAATTAAAAATATTATACTTTTATTATTATTTTTTTAAAAATTAAATTTATCAAGATACTTTTTATTAAGTAAATACTAATAATTACTATTTAGAATATTTTATAGTTATTTAACTAACATCATAATAAAATAAAAATCCTAATTTTCTTAAATATTTAAGAAAATTAGGATGTTTTATAAAAGTGATAAACTTTAACTTTTTTTGCTTGTCCCTAAGATTTTTGAACGTCCTAAAGCTTTTAGCTTTATTGCTCCATAAGGAATTAGCATATATATAAATGGAGTTCATAAAAGTGAACTATAAAAGTATCCATAGTCTGTATGAAAGTAATCATTCATATGAGACATATCAAATCATCTTATATCTTTTGCTGAAAATTTTGCAATAAAAGATGATTCAATAAACATAGGTTTACCGAATAAATCAAAAGTAGT
>CAMZOE010000059.1 GCA_947330515.1 uncultured Mycoplasmataceae bacterium | reverse complement strand
AAGTAAAAAATTAAATTCAAATGATGAAGATGTTACTGATTCTTCATCAATAGAGAAACTATTTGAAACATATATAGCTTCATCTTTTGTAGTTACTGTTTTTGCATTAATTAAAAGTGATTTGCTTTTTGTAAGCCCAAGAGAAAAATTACTATATGTTGTTTCTGGTTTTAATCCTGAAACATGAATATTTACCGTTTCAATAGTATCAACTGTTTCAGAAGAAATAACATTTAAATTCAATTGAGTTAATAAATGACTTTCTGTTCCAATTCCATCTTGATAATATAAGACAGCTTCTTCTGGATCATATTCTTTATATTGTCCACCAGAAAAGACACCAAATGAAAAATCAAATCCAGTTTGAGAAATACTTTCTTGATTTATATTAAAATAACCATTTTTAGAAAATTTAGTAGTTTTAGCATCTTCAGTAGTTATAGATAAATTTCGCCCTTTTGTTGCAGAATCATCATAAGAAACAACAATTTCAACAGTATATGTTTTTCCAGTCTCATTACCTTCTTCAGATACTTTAGCAATAATTACCCCTGTAACTTCCTCAACTGTTTCAGAAAAAACTTCTACTCCAGTGCTTTCATCATTAATAGTAACTTCAATTTGTTCAAATGATTCAATACCACCATTTTGAAGCATGTAATCATAGTTTCAATTAATTTCAATTGAATCTTTTGTTCCTTCAACTGAAGTATAACTATCAAAGTCTTCTCCTATAATTGCTTCTTTTTGACTTAAATTTGTTTCATTATTTAACATCGCTTGCTTATTATTTTGGCTTATTGCTTGTCCAGCAACTAAAGAACTACCAAAAATAAGAGGAAGTGAAATTAAAAATCCGTTTATTTTTTTCATCAATTTTTTTTCCTTAATTTTTTATTTTTATATTTTATATGTTGAATTATACCAAAGTTTTATAACTTTCAAAATCTTTACAAAAAAAGAAATTTTTGAAAAACTTAAGAAAAAAAGAAAAAACTTGTTAACTTTCTAAAAAAAATAAGCAGTGATAAATTTATTTTAGGAAAGAAATATAATTCTAAAGTGATCATTATTTAGAAAAAACTAGTGATGATTTTACTATCTAAATTTTAAGTTTTTTCTAAATAATTAATTTTGTTAAATTGTAATTTTTATTATTACACACAATCAAAAAGTACTTTTAATAAGTACTTTTTGATTTTATTTCTTTGTTATTTTTAACTTGACTATTGCAAAATATTATTTTTTTAAATTTCTAAGGAATTAGTTTAGTTTTAAAACTACAATGTATAACATATTTTCATTGTAACTATAAAATTTTAAATTAGTTTCGTCATTTATTAACAAAACAAAACAAACATTTTTTTTGAATTTCACTAATTAAAGAATGATAAGAAGTAATATATATACTTTAAAATTTTTTAATTTAAATTTAAGTTCCCATGACGTGTTGATATTAGTGATAACTTTATTTTAACATTTTTATGATTTTAATATCTTTTTCAATTATTAAAGTAAAAAACTTTATTAAAAAAGTAATTCTTTTTATCATTAAATAAAAAGAAATTATCATAAAAGATAACAAATTACTATAAAAATAAAAAAGAATAGTTATTTACTTTTATTAATTTATTTATCTATACTTGTATAAGTAATAAGAATTTACTTTATCTTTTAATTTTATTAATTTAAAAATGCCACTAAATTTTAGTTTAGCAGCATTGAGTTTCTTCTTTTAAGATGGTTGTTTTTTTCTTAACTGTCTTTATTTAAAATTATATTTTTTAGTATTAAAAAAAAGAAATGGTAAAAAAGAAATAATAAAAGGATTTCAAGTAATCGTTTTAAAGAAGATTCCATAGGTTGTATGATTTTTAACATTCATATGAGACATATCAAATCAATTGATGTTATGAGCAGGTGATTTTTCTGAAGCAACAAAGAAAAGATTTTTTCCAAAAAGATCAAAAGAGCTTCATGGGAAAAGAAAGGTATTAATGATGATTCTTCATTTATTTTGATCAGAACGTCATGAAAGATAATATTCATTATCCATTTTTCTTATTGATAATGAATGATAGGTTAAACTTGAGTAAGTTAATAAATAAAAAATAGTAATAATAATTATCATATAAACAAGATTAGGTTTTTTAACTAGATGGTTAATAAGATAAAAGAAAATGATAATCATTGTTACTTCTGCAACTCCATAATAAAAATACATTAAAAAAGAAAATTTTGTTCAATTAATTACTTGTGTTAAATCTTCTTGATTTACTCCTCATCCTTCCAAGGAAAATCAATAAACATATAGTAATCAAATAGCAACAAAAAGAATACCATAAAAAAGTAACTCTAAAAACATTTTCGCTTTAAAAGCTTTAATTTTATATTTAGAGAGAAAAACTCTTTTTAACATTGTTTTTTTACTAGTTTTTTGATAGTTTATGGTTGTAAGTGATGCAAGAAATAAAGTTAATGATACTGTTAACATTCCAAAGGAAATCATTATTAATGGTCTGATAACTAAAAAAATAGATAAAAAAAAGACAATAATAATGTTAATTATTATTAAAGAAAAAATAAATTTTTTAAGAGTTTTCATTAGTTACCTTGCCTTTTTAAAATAAAACCAACACTCTCCAATTACATTATCTTTATATATTTTTATATATACTTTTATTATATTAAAAAATTATGTAATTAAATAAAAAATAAACATAAACATTTTTTACACTTGAAATATCAAGTGAAATTTTTATTTTTAAAGTCTTTTTTTATTAAAAATAAAATTTTTAAAAACAATAATTATAAAAGGAGTAAAAGAAATAATAAAAGGATTTCAAGTAATCGTTTTAAAGAAGATTCCATAGGTTGTATGATTTTTAACATTCATATGAGA
>CAMZOE010000058.1 GCA_947330515.1 uncultured Mycoplasmataceae bacterium | reverse complement strand
TTTTAAAATAGTTAAATACAAAAAAATGTTATCAAAAGATAACATTTTTTTGTATTTATATAAGTTTATGTCTTATTAAGTTAAAACTAGAAACTTATATAATTAATATGACTTGTTTTAATTCTCAATTTATATATTTTTCAGAAAATAAAAACAACTACTTTAAAAGTAGTCATTTCTATAGTTCATCAACTAAATGATGCCTACTTAATTTATATCATATTTTATGAATTTATCAAAAATATCCAATATTACTTGATTTTTTTCATCTTTTAATATTATATTTAATTCTTTTTGTAAAGAAATTATTAATTCATTAGCAACTTTGTTTTTTAATCTTTCTTCTTGCTTTTTTAAAAATTTAAAAAGTTTATTTATTTCTGTTTTATTTACAAAAAGAAAATCACCATGTGAAACAGCATTTCTATAAAACTTTATCTCACCCATATAATATAAAAAATCATTAAAAATGTATTTTTGTTTTGATACTTCAGCAACTGGTATATTCTTTTTCTCATAATCATTTTTTAATTTTAAAACATACTCTTTATGCAAAAAATCTTTTGTTTGTAATAAACTAATTAAATCAAATCCTTTTTTATAAAATTTTGTAATTAAATTTATTTTTTCGCTAAGATAAATATTATCTAAAATAATGTTATTTTCTAAATAAATATTATTATTCTCATTTTCTTTGAAATTTTGTTTCCTGATTATTTTTGCTTTTGTTTTTGGAATATTTTTTTCAAGGAGAATTTGATATTTATTAGAAGTTAAAATAATTAAATCATACAAATATAATTCAAAACTATAAACATAAGAAAAAATTTTTCTTGTAAATAAAATATTTATATTTTTTAGTTTATTTATAATTTCAATCATATTTTTTGCTAATTCTTCATCAGCTTTATATTTTCTATCAATATTCTCCTCTTTTAAAATTTCTTTTAACTCCTTTATATTAAAAATTAAATTTAAATTTAATCGTCCTATATAAATAAAAAGAAAAATTATTTCTCTTTCTTTTGAATTTAAAATTTTTAGTTTGTTTTGAACTAAAATATTCAATGATTTTCCAAGTTTTGTGTTTTTATATTTTTTTAGTTCTTTTTGAATTTTTTTTATTTTCATTTTTTTCTTTTTTCGCTAATCGTTTTCATTAATATTGTATTATCTCTATAATTTTTTTAACAACTCATCAATATATATCATTATAATTTTAAATAAAATTAAAATAATTAATAATACTAATTTAAGAAACAAATAAATCTTTTAATTTATTAAAAAAATGTTTAAATTAATAAAGAAATATATATTCTAAAATAGAATTCACTTTAATGATTAAAAGAATTATAATTAAACTATAAAATAAACTTAAATAAAAATTAAAATATGAGGTGAAAAATGAAG
>CAMZOE010000057.1 GCA_947330515.1 uncultured Mycoplasmataceae bacterium | reverse complement strand
GCCACTAAAATCCGAAGATTTTCGTTCGACTTGCATGTATTAGGCATACCGCCAGCGTTAATCCTGAGCCAGGATCAAACTCTCATTAATTGATGGTTCTATTCAGTTTTGAGAGAGCTTCGTCTCAGAAAAATATTGGGGTAAAAAAAAGTCTTATTTAAACATATTATTAGTTAAAAATAAGTTTTTTGTCTTCAATTTACTTTGTATTACTTTTCTATACTTCTTAACTATAACAAAAAAATAAGATTTTAACAAATTTTTTTAAAAAAAATGAAAAAAACTTTTTTTAAAAAAAAATAATTAAAAAAATCTTTAACTTTTATTACTTATTTAACAATAAAAATTTTACAGATTTTTTTAATTTTAAAACAAAATATTCAAAAGATTGTTTTAATTATTATTTAAAAGAAAGGAAATAAAAAGACAAATTAATTTTACAATTAACTATTATATAATATTTAAAAAGTAAAATTTTAAAGTAATCTAAAAATATCTAACTATAAAAATAAAAAAGTATAAAAATAAAAATTAAGAATTTAAATAAACAAAAAAATTTATAACGTATTCAAAATTTTAAATTTTTTGAAAAGAAAGAAAAGATGAAAACATTGAACAAAAATGATTTAAAAAACATTATGAAACAATCAAAAAAAGAACAATTAGAAAATATAAATAAAGATGAATATGTAAAACCAAACAATATTAAAATTTTTAAAATTTTATTAAATGAATGAAAAAAAAGAAGAATTATTTTTTTGATTTTATAAATAAAGATTTAATATTTGAAAAAAATAATCAAAATTTTAAATTTAAAATAAATTATAAAGATTTTCTAATTACAGACTTAAATTATTATAATGAACAACTAAGTATAAATCTTAATTTATCTTTTTCGAAACAAATTGAACAATTAAAAATTAAACCCGAAATAAAATCTGAAACAAAAACTGAAATAGAAAACTATATATCAATGTATATAAGTATTATTAGCAGTTTTTCTTCAATAATGCAAACACAACTATACAATGTAATTTCAGAATTTGTTAATAATATACAGCATTTTTTTTCGAAAAAAAATATTGAAGAAAAATTAAATAAGGAAAAAATGTTCTCTCATTGAAATTTCTTATTAGAAATAAGGAATACTATAAATCATTTTGAATCTATAGATACTTCAAATGAATTCTTTTCGAAAAAAATTAAAGATTTAAAAAAAATATGACAAGAATTACCTACTGATACTAATTCTTTCAAATTAAAATTAAGTGAAATTGAATTTTCAAAAGAAAAAGATTTTTGAGAAATAATTTTAAAGATCCATTTAGAATTATTTGAAAAAATTTATTTTATAATAAAATAAAACTGAAATAAATATTTTTTTACCTAAAATATCAAGTAAAATTATTATCTATTGAAATATAACTTGAAGTTTTTTCTTTTTCTTGTAAAAAAACAATCGAAAAATTAGAAAATGAATTGTTAAAAAGAAAATTACTAAATTATGAAATAAAATATTAGACTTTGATAATCTTAAAAAAATAATTTAAAATAATGTTATGAAAATTTTAAAAATTAAAACACTTCACGTTTCATGCAAAACAATAACAATAATTATAAAATAACTAAAGATAAAAATTTTTATACAAAATATTTAATGATTAAAAAAACTTATCACCATAATAAATTTATCTAAAATAATCAATAATACTTTCTACAAAAAGAAAATAGTAAACAAAATCAAAGAAAATAAATCTAAAATCATAAAAAATAAAATAATAATAAATGAAGAAATAATTTAATTAACAATAATAAACTTATTTTTCTAAATTAATATAGTGATATATTTCAAAAGAAAACAATTATATTTAATTCTTATCCTTATTTTAAGGATTAATTTTAAAAATAAACAAAATATTGTTTTAATTGAAATTATTAAAATTCATACAAACTATTGTTCATTTTTTGTTCATAAAAGAAAAACATAAAATGTATTTAATAATTTAAAAACGAAATGCAACTTAAAAGAATAAAATAAAAAATACTAGATATTAAATTTCTTAATTATTTTGATAACAAACATTCACTCTTAGTAAACTTTACTCAAGAAATTTAGTTTTACAAAATAGAAAATTTTTGTTTTAATCTGTTTATATCATTTTAAAAAAATCGTAAATATTTTTTCTTTCTAATGGTAAAACCAATGATACTATTTTCACTAAAGATGATTTTATTGATGTCAAAGAAAATAAGATCATTATTAGTTTACATCTTTATGTACCTACCTTTAATTGATGGGGAGAGAAAAATGGAGAAGATGAAAT
>CAMZOE010000056.1 GCA_947330515.1 uncultured Mycoplasmataceae bacterium | reverse complement strand
GAAGAAAAAACAGTTTTAACTAAAAATTATGAAAAAAGAAAAGAAATAATTCTTTATAAAAAAGAGGATAATTATAATATTGAACAATTAATTTCAATAGAAGATGAAAAAAATTTATTAGAAAATAAAAAACATTTAATTATTGAAAATATTAATAATGATTTATTAAAACCCAAAAAAACATTATCTATAGCTAAAATAGGGTCATTAATTACTATTTTTTTTAGCATTGTTTTTGTAATAATAACTTTTATTTTATTTTTCTTCATTAAAAAATATATCTTTTTATTGTTTTTTATTCCTTTTTTATTACTTTCATTTTTAAGCATTTTTACTAATTATAAATTTATAAAAAAATCAGAATATAAAAAAATAGCTGGAATATTTGGAATTTTTTTTGGATTATTAGTTGGTGGGATTTTAACTTTACTAAAAAAATAATTTTTTTAATACTTTTAAAGTAGATTTTTTTAAAGATATACATAAAAAACACTCAAATTATTTGATTTTAAATATAATTTGAGTGTTTTTATTTTTTAATAAGCCTTTAACATATATAAAAATATTGAATTTTAGACTATTATTTTTTTCATTAAATATATAAAATTTTATTTAGAATAATATTCTAAATAAAAATAAGTAAAAATTAAACAAGCAATGTTTAAAAAAGAAAGAGTGAAATGAAATTTTTAAAAAGAACAATATTTCTTTTTATTGCTTTTTTGTTACCAACTATGCTTTTTTCAAGAAGTGTTAATATTGGTTCAAAAGAACAAATATATTGAGATAAAAAGAAAAATGTTATTGATTTAAAAAATCAAAAAATCAATAAAAATATACAAATAAATACAGTTGCAAAAACTAGTAATATTTCATTAATTGGAGTTAATGATGATGATTGGATATACTATGTATTAAATAATTTAACAGGTGATTATTTTATTCAATGAGAGATGACAGATCTTGGCATTCCTTTTGAAAGTATAGGATTTGATGAAGAAAATAATGCATTCCATTTACAAGCTTCAAATAAAAATTATTGATACTTAATTAATGAAAATAAATTGATTAATAATGATAATAATTATAAATACGATATTAATGTTACTTTTAGTATTACAAGAAACCCTAATAACTTAAATGATATTGAAGAAAATAAAAAGAAATTCTATTTGAAAGCGAATTATTCTAATGGTACTTCTGGAACTTATATTTATCTTAATAAATATTCAAAAAAAAATACACCAACGATTGAAAAGGTAGAATTTTATGGTAGTTCTGATAATTTGTTTAAAATAACAATAAATGAAGAAGGAAAGCAACATTATTATTTTTTT
>CAMZOE010000055.1 GCA_947330515.1 uncultured Mycoplasmataceae bacterium | reverse complement strand
AAAGAAAATAGAAATGAAAACAGAAGAGTAAAAAATATTATTGATAATATTGATATTGAAAATATTGCTTTTGATAATAATTCTTTTATTGGAAATAAATTAAATGATTTATCAGCTCCTACTACTATAGATTATGGAAATGTATCATCAGTTATTTTAACTCCAACAATTGGTGGAGTTCTTGGTTACAAAGCAAAAGATGCCTATGCAAAAGTATTATTTGATCATTTAATTATTGATGGATTATCATTTTATCGTAATTCTTCTACAATTACTCAAAATAAATTATTTACTAAAACTAACAAAGGACAAGGAATCTTTTATAGTCTTGGTTCTGTATTAAATGTTGGTGAACAAATTGAGTTTTATAATGCAGAAGCTTTCAATATTAAAGTTAACATTGATTATAGTGATTCAACTTTAATCAATACTGGTTGAATAAACACTTTAAATAATTATGAAGGTGAATCAAAATCATTTATTTGAGCAAGAGATATTTTTTATTATCAAGAAGAGTTATTTAAATCATTAAATGGTTTTGATTCAATGATGTTTTCTCAAGATACTAAAGAAGATATGATTAATTTAATTACAATTGGGGATGCTGAACAAGGATTTTGAAATCAAAACGTTTGATCTAAAGAACACGTTAATAGTCCAACAAATCCAGATGTAATGATTACTTATCATTTTGATCCATGATTAACAAATGATAACGGTTGAGTATATGATGATTATAATAAAAGCATAATAGATACTACATTAAGAATTGGTGGTTTTCAAGAATCAATTTGAAATATTAAACTAGTTAATCTTAATAAAGAAATCATTCAAGAACGACTTGAGTGAGAAGAAGGTGTTCAAAAACAACTAACAATTTCTGGTAATTATAATGATAAATTATTAAATCCAGATTCTGATGAACAAATTCATTTAGTTTTTTCTAATCAAAGTCCTTTTATTACTATAGATAAATTGTTTGATACTTCTGTTATTGCACCAAAAATAACTAATGTTGAAAGTTCTTGAGAGGATAATACTCGAAATCAAATGCAAGTAATTGTTGATTTTATTAATACTAGTAAATATAATATGGAAATTACTTATCAATTATTTGATGCTCCTATTCCAACTCCAACACCAAAACCAGCAGAAGAAAAAACACAATCTTTTCAAAATATGGATCAGGGTGAAGCTATATTTAATATAGATACAATAATTCCTAAAGCGGATTTAAGTAAATATGAACTTAAAGTAATTATTAATTTTGTCAATGAAAGCGGAGTAAATACTAAATTAACTCAACATTTTAATTACAATAAAAATAATCTAATTCATTTTGTAGGAGATCCTAATAGTAATGATAATAAATTAAAAAAAATTAACAAAGAAACAACAATTATTTTAACTCTTACGTTAATAATTTTATTTGCTTTAATTATTCTATTAATTTTTCTTTTAGTTTATCTTAATAAAAAAAGACAACAAAAATTAATCCTACAAGATGCATATGAATTATCAATTTTTAACTCTTAAGTAATTTTATAAAAGGTGAAATACTCAAATATTGTAAACAAAATAAACACAATTATTTTTAAAAATAATTGTGTTTATAATTTTATCTTTTTTAAACCTTCAACAGACAAAATGATATACTTATTATAGAGTTACTTAGCAATGTTTAAACTATTTTTGATTATAGTTTTTATACAATTAACTGAATTTTAATTAAGAAAGAGAGAGATTATGAAAAAAAAAGCGATTTTTTTTCCTCTACTATTAACTGTTTCCTTTTCATTAATTAGTAGTAGTGGTTTTTCAACTTATGAAAAAAACAATTTATCTACTAATTCTTTACATGAAACAGCAGTGGAAGAAAATTTACCAAATAAAAAAGTTGAAATAAGAAAGATTAAAACATATGATGAATGAATTGATTTGAATAATCAAACAATTATTCAACCAACTAGAATTATCATTACTAATGACATAGATTTTAGGGATTTTAAACCGGAAGATGCAATTTATTTTAATAATAAAAATAATAAGGTTGAAATTACTGGTGAAAATCCTAACGGAAAAGACTTTAAGTTTTATAATAAACCTGTAAAATATGCTTTTTACCCAATTATTAAAGAATGCGATTTTGATAATGGATTATATTTTCATGATTTAATTTTAGATGGTGTGGGAACTATTTTTTATGATATTTGACAAAACGCTGGATATAGTAATTATGGTGATCATGGTGATGAAATTACTAAATATAATTCATTGTTTTTTGAAAATATTATTATCGAAAATAACAATTTTATTAATCAAAAAGATATTCCGGATTATCTTGTTAGTGGGTATAATTCTTTTTTTGTCGGTGGTATTCATTTAAAAGAGCGTGGTTTACCCAATTCTGATAATGCAGTTACATTTAACAATATAACTATTAGAAATAATCATATAGAAAACAATACTTTTTTTAGTGATAGTAGCACTAATAGTGATCGCTATTTTTCTTTTTCTTGATTAACTTCTATTGTTTATGATGTTTGTGGAGATCCTGATCATCATCATCATGGTTTTGTTAAAGAAAGCAATATTGTTATTGAAAATAATACTTTTTTTGGTAATTCCTTTCCTGAAAAAACTTTTAATTTTTCCTTTGGAAACATTAATGGAGCTTATATTGGACTTGAAAATTGAACTGGTTCAAGTGGAAATTTTTTATCTTTAACAAACATTTTAATTCAAGATAATTTAATTGAAAAACCTAAAGGACTTGATAAAGATCATTTTTCATATGCAGAATTAATTTCACAACCAAATGATGTTTCACAAACAAATCAATGAACTAATATTACTGAAATAAAAAATATTTATTCAATAAATAACATTGTATTAAAAAGTTTTGATCAAGAAGATTACTCTAAAAGTGTTTTTTTATCTAATAGTGATAAAAATGGAATTACTTTACAAAACGATGGAAAAAATACTTGAGATAAAGAAAATACTAATAATGTTTTCTTTGTTCTTCCTGATAGTATAGATCCAAAAGAACAAGAGCAAGAAATAGATTTTAACATTATTACTGATAAACCAATTAAAGATTTAGGAAATAATAATGTTAAAGCTTTTAACCGCTTAACAACAAGCAATGCAAGTTATGAAGAAGTAAAAACTAGTTTACAAAAATCTTTTGGTATTTATGGAGTTGTAAACTCTTTAGTTAAAACTAAAGATGGTGATAATACTAAGATAGTAAAAGAATTTATTTCTTCTCAA
>CAMZOE010000054.1 GCA_947330515.1 uncultured Mycoplasmataceae bacterium | reverse complement strand
TTTTATTTTTTTTCTTCATAATATTTTATTGCCTCTGCAATATTTTTAATTACACCAATAACTAGTGCATTTCCCATCATAAAATAACGTTTATTTTTACTTTCAAGTGAATCAGTTCAATTATCCGGAAATTGATTTAATCTTTCCGCCTCTATTGGAGTGATAAAACGATATTTATTATTTTCAGTTTTAATTATATGAGTAGAACGATTAATTGTTCCTTCAGAAGTTAACATTGTTCTTCCTGGTCGGTTATCATAATTATCAAATCTTGACATCTTTCCTTCTGAATATTTATATTTATAACCTTCTTTTGTAATTCTTTCTTTCTTTCCACCATCTTTTAATTTAAAAATTCTTTCTTGCTGACTTTTATCAAGAAAGAAACTTTTATCAATTTTTGTTTTATCTTCTAAAATTTCTTCCAAAGAAATTTTCTTACCTGAATAAATTGGTTTTGTTTTTTGAGTAAAGATTTTTCCTTTTTTAATGTAACCGTAATTTTTAAAAACAAAACTTTCTTGATCTGAAAGTTTTTGAACACTTATTTTTGAGATAGATTTTGTTAATGGTTCTTCAATTTTCTCTACATTTAAGTTCTTTGTAAGAACTGTGTGATTTAAATCATTGATATCTATAGTTTTATCTATTTTAGAATCTATTTTATAAGCAAAAATCATTACTCTTTTTCTTCTTTGAGGAAAACCATAATCCGCCGCATTAACAACTAATCATTCAACAATATAATCAAGCTTATCTAAAACTTTAAGCATAATTAAAAAATCTCTTCCTCGCTGCGACTTGGGAGAAATCAATAAACGATCGACGTTTTCTAAAAATAAATATGATGGTTTTTTTATTTTAATGAAATTTTCAATTTCTCAAAATAAAACTCCTTTTTTCCCTTCTATTCCTTTTGATTTAGTTGTTGCTACTGAATAATCTTGACAAGGAAATCCACCAACAACTAAATCAATCTTACTTTTTATATAATTTTCATCATTCTTAAGCAATTCATTAACTTCTTTAATATCTTTATTATCATGAAATTGCTTTTTGTTTGATTTTTTGAAATTTTTTTCATATACTTCAAAAGCATGTTGCTTTTTAGTAAGTGGCTCGTATTGATTGGCATAAACAGTTTGAAAAAAGTCTTTTGATACTTCTTCAAATGCATATCTAAACCCACCAACACCAGCAAACAATTCTGCTACTCTTAATTTTTTCGACATATTTTAATTATATAATTTTAATGATTAATTATAAAAGGATTATCTTTGAAAAATGGGAAAAGAATATAAAACGGAAAAAGAACTATTTGATAAAGCAATTGGAGCCAAAAATAAAACAGTAAAAAACCTTTTTGATAACAATAAGATAAAAGAAGAAAATGAAAATAATAAAGGTAAACTAGGTCAAATTATTGAGAAATATTTTTTTGGTTATAATGTTAATTCAGATAGTAGTGCAGATTTTAAAAATCTAGGAATTGAATTAAAAACTGCACCACTTAAAAAATTAAAAAATAATAATATTGTTCCTAAAGAAAGAATTAAATTAACAACTTTAAATATTGATGACTTACTAAATAATAAAGAAATTACAGATTCTAAAATATGAAAAAAAATTAATAAAATTTTATTTATGTTTTATCTTTATAATGATGATTTTCTTAAAAATAAATTTACCCTAATAGATATTATCCAAATGGATTATTTCATAGAAATAATCCAACAAGATTGAACATTATTAAGAGATAAATTTATAAATAGAAATCAATTAATCTCTGAAGGGGATACTACTTTTTTAGGACTAGCAAGAAACGGAAGTG
>CAMZOE010000053.1 GCA_947330515.1 uncultured Mycoplasmataceae bacterium | reverse complement strand
ACTTCTGGAACTTATATTTATCTTAATAAATATTCAAAAAAAAATACACCAACGATTGAAAAGGTAGAATTTTATGGTAGTTCTGATAATTTGTTTAAAATAACAATAAATGAAGAAGGAAAGCAACATTATTATTTTTTTGATGCAAATACTAACACATGACCTTTAAATTTTGACATGGATAATTCATTTTGTGTAAAAAAAGGAAATTTTTATTTTTATAAAAACTATTTCAATTATTCCTTTTCTTTGGATGAAAAATATTTTTATAACAAGTTATACAATTTTTGAAATGTTGGAGAAGAATACAATGTTTGAAAAGAAACAATTGATAATAAGAGTGTATTTTTGACTAAACAAAATTATCTTGTTTTTGTTGATTTCCATAACTTTTTATCGCTACCAACTTTTTATAAAACTAAATTAAAAATAGATAATTTAAATCCTAAAAATCAAATTTTGCAAAGCGATGATGGCGGTTTTTATTTTCTTGCTACCGATTATCCTTTAATCCTTTATAAGTTTAATTTTCAAGAAGAAAATAATATTGAAGTAATCAATGACAATACTAAAAAGATTTATGTCGCTAATGAACATTTTTTTGTTACTTTAAATAAAAATGATGAATTAGTTATCGGTTCTAAATATTCTCAATATCAAATTTCCATTAAAGCTGAGATTACTGTTAATTCTTTTATTGAAAATAATTGTGTTTATTTAGACAAAAGAAATTTTGTTTTAGATATAAACAATAAAGAAATATCTAGTGTTAAATTAAATAATAAAATTTATCCACCTAATGAAGAAAATAGTCATCATTGAGAAATAAATATTTTCAATGAAGAATTTAAAGAAATTACTAATTTTGTTTTAACTATAAAAACAAAATTAGAACAAGAAATTAATTTTAAATTCCAAATTATGGAAGATTATTTACCACAAATAAACGTAAGTGATTTAATCTCTGAAAACAAAATTCAACATTATGTTTTCAAAGAAGAAAACGAATCCTTAATTGATGGTTATGAAAATGAAAGTAATGTAGTTGTTAATATAAATGATTTTGTTGTTAAAGAAGCTACTATTAATTCTAATCTGATACTTTTAAATACAAATTATATATTAAATAATACTACTTTAAAAAATGAAATTAATATTGTTGATAAATTTGGAAAAAAGTGAAATGAAACAATTTTTATTAGCAATGATGATTTAAATTTAAAAAAATATTGGTATGAAACTAATGAAGGAATTAATAATGCTGAAAAATTAAAAGCAATGAATTATTCTGATGACGATATTAAAGAATTAAATGCTATTCAGACTAATAAACTTATTCCTTTCTTGGAAGAAACTTTTAATTTAAGCAATATTGATCCATTAAAAAGTAATTTTGTTTTTTTAGAAATATTAAAAGAAATTGGAAAAGATGTAGAAAAGTGATATAGAAGTAAAATTCCTATTGATAGAATCAGTCTAAATGATAAAAAAGATAAGTATTCTGATCCTAAAGAAAAAAGTTTAGAAGAAATAGTTAAACAAAGTTTTGTATCATCGTTTAACAAAACTTATCAAACAAAATTTAAAGTTGATGATTTTTTATTTTCATTTAAAAACGAGAATGATTTTATTGAAAATAATAATGATATTGTTCAAGTTAATAGTAATTCATTGAAAGTCGTTGGAGAATTATCTTTTAACTGAAATTATTATTGTATGGAATGAATTGATTTAAGAACTTTTGTTGATGAAAATATCTCTTTTAAAAGTTTTAAAACAATTCTTCAAGAAAATTTTAATTATTATTTTCAAAATTTAACTAAGAATAAAAAAAGAAAATATTCTTTTAGAAAAATAAAACAAACAATGAAAGAAATTACTGTTAGTTCAATTAATGAATATGTTGATAGTGATGAATACAAACAATTTTATTCTCAAGATTTTAATAATGAAATTGCAAAAATAAACTTAAATGATATAAAAATTAAGTTTCAAGGAATATCAGAAAAAACTTTAATTAAAAATATTAAAACTTTTTCTATTACTTTGGAAGCAAGTAAAAATTCATTATTAACTAATTCTGTTGAAATTGATGATTTATCAAATCCGATTTATGGTTTTAAAGATTATTTAACTCCAATATTAATTGTAAGTGTTATTTTTTTATTAATTATTTTCATAATAGTTTTTATTTTTTTAATTAAACGAAAAAAACAAAAAGAAGAGTTTTTAATAAAAGAAGAATTTAATGATGAATTATAAAGGGAGAAAACAATGAATTGAAATGAATTAATAAGAATTTCATTTGGTGTTTATTGAGTTTTAGTATTTTTTTCAATAGTAGGAATTTTAATTGATTGAGGAATTAAAATTAAAAATAATGAAGAAGGAAATGAAGGCAAAGATAAGATTAATAAAGGAATAAGAAGTAGGTTATTTGGAATAATAATTTTAATTATTATTGGTATCATAGGAACAGGAATATTCCTTCTTTAATGAAAAAAGAAGAATTAAAAACTAAAAATAATTATAAAAAACATAAAATTAGAAATTTTATTTTAGTTTTTTCTATATTATATCTTTTAGTGTTCTCAATAATAATGATGATCGTTCTTACTTCGAGCAATCATTATTATTCAATGGATAATGGTTTTTTTTCTTGATTATCGAAAATAATTATAACTTCTATAATAACAGCATTACTCTCTTTGATAATGTTAATTGCTGTTCCAATAGTTGGTTTAATTTTATTATTTCTTCAAAATTCTATTGGTATTTTATTAATTTATCCTTTTTTAGAAAAAATATTTAATTTTAATTATTTTGAATTTTTAATCATAATTTTACCAATATTTTCTTTTTTGCTATTATGTTTTTTGATTTTATCATTATTTAAAAATGTTAATCAAGATGAAAAAAGATTTTCATGAATTGGTTTTTTTAAGTCAATATTACTAATAATAATAGCTCCAATTTTAATTCTTATATTTTTATCTTTTTCAGAAATGTTATCATCGTTAATTTTAAAAAATGATAGTATTTTTCACGTTTCTTTATTAGATTTACTTTTAAATATTTCAATAAAGAATAATAGTATTGAATGAGGTGATACAAAATTAATAAATTTATCTGAAGTTATTTTTAAGGATTTATTATTTTTAATCGGTGGTTTTTTCATGATTTACTATTTATTTTCTTTTGTTCTTGCATTAGGAACTAGATTATTTGAATTATTAATTTTAGGAATTGCAGGGGTTATCATTGCTTCTTCAGCACAAGTTTATGATGAAGGAGTGAGAATCAAAATGTGAAATTCGATGATGATCCAAAAAATAATTATTCCAATCATATCGATTGGTGGATATATTATTTTCTTAATTTTATTACCAAACTTTATCGATACAATAGAAAATATTCCTAAAAATGTTTTCATATTTGGAGTTGTTCCTGAAACAAAAGCTTTTCTTGAACTTTTATTATTAATTTCAGGAAGTGTTATTATTAAATCTCTTTCTACAGAATGAGCATTTATTATTGCTGGAGAAAGTGGAAGAAGTGCTTTCGCAACACAAATAAATACTGTAATGGGAGATTTAAATAAACCAATAATATTAATGAAAAAAATCCTTCCTAATACAGTTACAACTCCAATAGAAGCTGGAACTTCTTTAATAAAAAAAATAAGCACACTAGATAAAAAAAATATTGTAAAACCTCCTTCAAATAAAAAACCTTTAAATGATTCTTCACCTTCAAAAATTAAAATTAGGGAAAATGAATTATTAAAAAGAAAAAAACATAATCACAGGAAGGATAAGTAAAAAAAGATGAAAAACAAAAATATTATAGGTAACCCTAAAAGAAAAAGGTTTTCTTTTGGGTATACAAATTTTTTTGGAGAATTTTCCCTTTTAGATTTATTAATTACTATATTTATTTTTTTTATAATAATAATATTTTTTTATTATTTGGATTTTATTGTTGCTTTTATAAGTGCTTTTTTCTTGATAATTATTTGACTTTTATTAATAAAACAATTCGGTAATGAAAAAAGTTATGATTATTTATTTTTATGAATAAGATATTTAATTTCTTATAAAAAAATTAATAACCATTTTTTACAAACAACAAATGATGAAGTTATTTTTAGAGTTAAAAATGGCTATAATTTAAATTTATTAGAACCGCAAAAAATTGAAGAACTTCTTGTAACTTTTGATAGTTTTATTAAATTATATGAAGGAAGTTTTAAGCTATTTAAAATTAATAATAATTTTCCCACAAAAGAAAATTGTAATTTTATTTTTGATAATTATTTAAAAGAAAAAAATTTAAATAAAAGAAAAATTCAAGATATATATTATGAATATAGTGCAAACTTAATTGACACTAAATATAATAATGAAATTTATTTCATTTTTTATAAACCAACTAGTTTACAATTACAAATGATCAAAAATTTTAATTTTGGAATTTCACTTCAACGTGTTTTCACAAAAGAGTTTTCATCAATCAAAAGTTCACTTTTTTCTGATGCAGAAATTAAAAAAAATAAGATTGTTTCAATGAATAAAAATAACGAACAAGAATTTATTGTCTCAAAAGGAAAATTTAAAGGAAATGTTAACGATTATTGATTATTAAATTTATTTTATGATTCAAGAGTTTCTTTTATTTTAGAAATAAATTCTCTTTCTTTTGAAGAAAAAGAAAAAACAATCAAGACTTTAAATAAGCAAAATATTAATTATAAAACAAAAAATAAATTTGAATTAGAAGAAAAAAATCAATTAAAAGAAAATGATGAAACTATTTTAGGTGAAATAATTTTATCTAAAGAAGAATTAAAAATGATAAATTTAATTTCTTTTTTTTACAAAGAAGACAATGAAATTCCTTTACTTAATCAATATAAACATTTTGAAAAAAGTAATGAACATTACAGCGGTTTTAGATTACAAAAAGAATATTTTAATCAAGAAAATGCCTTGAAAGAGGCATTTTCTTGAAACAATGGTATTTATCCTACTACGAATAAAACAATTAGTAACTCATATCCATTTGCTAATCAATCATATATTAATAATAAAGGGGTTTTAATGGGAACAATTGAAGGAAGATATCCTTTTATATATGAT
>CAMZOE010000052.1 GCA_947330515.1 uncultured Mycoplasmataceae bacterium | reverse complement strand
CCTAATCATGTAAGAACAAAGAGAAACCCAAATAAGAGACTTTTAAGAAATAAAAAAAGTTTTAAATTATTTCTTCCATATTGATTTAACTCACTTCTTTCAATAAAATTTTTTTCTTTAAAATTTTGATAATTTTTAGTAGTAAAAGACATTAAAAAGAAAATAAGTCCGATTGTTAATAAAGCATAAGCTACACTTGTTAAAGAGATAAAAGTGGAAAACAATAGAAACATAATTAAAATCATTATATTCATTACCAAAATTGCAACCATAGATTCTCGAACATTAAAAAATTTTTTCATATATATTTATCCATTTCTTGTTTCATAGTTAGTTATTTTATATTTATAACTAAATGTATTTTACATTAAAGAAGATAGTATATACTATCTTTTTTAATTTTAGATAAAATTAACTTAATTTCATTTCTTGAATATCTTGACTTTGATCTTGATACATAGTAATTTTAATTACTTTATTAGTGTCTTTTATTGCTGATAAATCTATCATTCTAATAGAAAGATTATTATATGTTTTATAATAAATCTTTAAATTAGTTAAATCTTTTACAATGAAAGAATCAGTATGATTGTAAAAAGTATTTTCTTTTATTTTAGAAACAACACTATTTGGAAACATTTTAATGTATAAATCAGCTGCTTTTTTAGTTTTTGGTTCTCCAACATAACCAGGAATGATATCACTAGTATGTAATATTCTAAATATTGTTCTTACAAGTTCATCTGCATTTTCTTGTTCTTCAATTATTGAACCCAAAATTGCTACTCTAATAAATCTTGAATTACCAGTAAAATCTCCTGGCATTCCTATTAAACCATTTCCTGTAGTAAGTAATTTATTTTCAGGTAATTTTTTAAAAAGAGTAGGATTTACTTCAAATTGACTTAAGTGACTATAGCTTCTTAAGTTTTCATAATGTCATTCAAGCGGTGATGAATTAGTTAATACCCCAATTGGATTGTCCTTGATTATTATTTTTTTATTTTCAAATTCAATTACTACATTATTACCGTTTTTATCAGCAATTGCTAAATGATGTCCTAATCCTTGTTGTTTCATTTTATGATCAAAATAAAAAATATCTTCAAGTTCTTTCTCTCTTGCTTTTAATTCATCAATATCTTTAATATTTCCTAAAATTCATGTTCCTGCTTTCATTACATTAACATGATGTGATTTTACTTCAGAAGCTTTTAATGTTCTATAATCATGATAATTGAAATATAAAAGTGAAACTGATAGTCCTTCTTCATTAAAACCATCACTAGTAATTTCTTTATCAGCAATAATTCCTGGCATATTGGCATAAATAAATGAATACTTAGTTTTAAAGGTAAACTCAGTTGCTGGTAATCAACTTGATTTTAGTTTATGATTTCTTGGAATAAATACTAATTCAGCTTCATAAAAAGCATTAAGTTCATTAGTTCTCCCAGTAACAATTGTTCCATCTTTAGCACTTAGTGTAATGCTTGTGCACATCTTTTTTCTCCTTATTTTTTTATTACTTATTTTTATATCTAAATAATAATACTTTTTTTGTAAACAACTTTACTAAAGTTTATCTTTTATTATTTTGTTATAATTTATTTATATTAATAATCAAAAATTTGTGTTGTTTTTTTCCTAATTTGGTATTAGTTTGGTATCAAGGAAACACTTTTGAAACAAAAAACATTAACAAAAAAAATTTTTTTATTAATAATAATTAACTTTATTATTATATTTTTTCTATCGATTTTTACGATTATAGTCCCTTTGGTTACAATTGCTTTTGGAATATTAACAGTTGCTTTAACTTTTT
>CAMZOE010000051.1 GCA_947330515.1 uncultured Mycoplasmataceae bacterium | reverse complement strand
ATAGATTTTAGGGATTTTAAACCGGAAGATGAAATTGAATTTAAAAATAATAAAAATCATGTTGAAATTACAGGTCAAAATTCTTTTGGAAAGGACTTTAAATTTTATAATAAACCTATAAAATATGCTTTTATTCCAATTATGAGCGGACGAAAAAATGATTTTGCAAGTGGATTATACTTTCATAATTTAATTTTAGATGGTATGGGAACTATTTTTGGTATGATAAAACAAACTTCTTGAGATCATGACTATGGAGATGGTAGCAAAATTACTAGAGACAATTCTTTATTTTTTGAAAATATCATTATAGAAAATAATAATATTTTAAACTTAAATAATTCTGGAAATCTTTCAGATTATGTTTCTTTATTTATTGAGTTTATTGACTTGGATGAATTAGGTAAAGATATAAGTTTTGGTCAAGCAGATAATGCTGTTACCTTTAATAATATAACTATTAGAAATAATCATATAGAGAATAATATTTTTTCAGGAAATTCTTATTATACAGATTTTTCCTATTCATGATTAACTTCTTCTATTCAATATGAAGTTTGTACAGAACCAACACATCATCATCAAGGTTTTGTTAGAGAAAGTAATATCGTTATCGAAAATAATACTTTTTTTGGTAATGAGTTTACTAATATAAGTAAAGAGAATATTTCTTTTGGAAACTTAAGTGGAAAATTTAGTGGGCTTCAAGATTGAATTGGTTCAGGTGGAAATTTTTTATCTTTAACAAACATTTTAATTCAAGATAATTTAATTGAAAAACCTAAAGGATTTGGTAAAGATCATTTTTCATATGCAGAATTAATTTCACAACCAAATGATGTTTTACAAACAAATCAATGAACTAATATTAATGAAATAAAAAATATTTATTCAATGAATAACATTGTATTAAAAAGTTTTGATCAAGAAGATTACTCTAAAAGCGTTTTTTTATCTAATGGTGATAAAAATGGAATTACTTTACAAAACGATGGAAAAAATACTTGAGATAAAGAAAATACTAATAATGTTTTCTTTGTTCTTCCTGATAGTATAGATCCAAAAGAACAAGAGCAAGAAATAGATTTTAACATTATTACT
>CAMZOE010000050.1 GCA_947330515.1 uncultured Mycoplasmataceae bacterium | reverse complement strand
AGTATTATTTTCTAATTGGAAACTATCAACATTAAAAATTGATTTATCTACTCCAATTACTCCTCCAAGAACAATCGTTCCAAATAATATACTTGAGAAAAGCAATTTCCCTTTTTTCATCATAATTTTCTCCCTATTGTTTATTGTTTAAGTTTATAAGAATTTAATTTGATTTATTTATAAAATATTATTTATTGATTAAAATTACTACACTACTATACTACACACAAAATTAAATATTTATTTCAAACTTAAAACTTTTCTTAATTTCAAAAATATTATACCACTAATAAAAATATCTATATTATCTATATTCTTATTTTAAATAAGAAAATATGAACTATTTTAAGACAGTTCATATTCTTGCTTATATTAATATAAAAATCTAAAAACTAATCATCTCCTAAAACTTTAGAAATTAATTTTAAATTTTCTGCAAGTGTTTCTTCGCTATAATCATCATCAATGGTAAATGAATTTTTATGTTGTTTCATTTCTTTACTTGGTTCTTTACTCACTTCTTCTGTTACTATTACCTTATTATTATCTTCTTTAGCTACCTGATTATCTTCTTCTTTGCTAAGTTTAAGATTTTTAACTTCTAAAGCAATAGTTTTTGAAACTATCTCTTTTTCTTCTTCAGTTGTATAAAGATATTCATTTTTAATTGGATCAAAATAATACGGATTATTATCTTCATCATAGAAAAATTCTACTTTGTATATATCATTAATCTGTTCTTTTGTTTCTTCTATTTTTTCTTTATTAAAATCTTCTTTGGTAGTTTGAGAAGTTACTGCTTTAGTAGTTTTACCTTTAGTAGCTTTTTTTCTTTTAAAAGTCATTGCTTTTGTTTGTTTTTTAGTTTTTTTATTAGTTTTAGTTGCTTTTTCTTTAGAAGGATTTTTTTTATGATTTTTACTAATAAAGAATAATGCAATTCCTAGTAAAAGAAGGATAGCAATGATTACAATTATAATTACTCATACTAATGAGGATTTAGT
>CAMZOE010000049.1 GCA_947330515.1 uncultured Mycoplasmataceae bacterium | reverse complement strand
AATCAACTGTTTTTTTTCTTCAGGTGACTTTCCATTAATATGCAACCTTTTATATTTCTTAAGATTTATTTCAACTTTTTTAGTTATAAAATTATAAGTTATTTCTTCACCAAAAATAACTCCTGCATAATTTAAGTCTTTTCCTTGAACAACAAAACTTGATCCAATCTCTTCAAAAGAACTTTTTTCTATTCAATCGTTTCTGTTTTTTTCTTTATTTCAAAAATATTTTCTTTCGTTTATTTGATTTTGATGAAAAACAAAATCAAAATCAATAGGAAAAATATTTTCTTTGTTTTTAATTTTTTCATCTTCTTTTAAAATTGACATCGACATCAATAATCTTGTTTTTGATTCTTTCTTATTTATTGAAAAAAATTCTTCTTCTAAATCATCTTCTGAAGCAAAAAGTTTAAAATAATATTTATTAAAATGAAAGATTTTATTAGTTTCCGGAACAATTTGTAAAAATTCTTTAATAAAATCTAAATAATCATTGCCAGCAATCATTCTAAATTGTCCACTAAGAAAATAGTGGTTTTCTTTATTTTTAAAAATAAAATTATCAAAGTTTAAATCTTTAAAATCAATTTGTTGATCTTTATCATAAAAATATGTTTGATTACTTGTGTTTTTTTCAATTCATTCAATATCAGTATTAGCGATTCCTTCTCTATAATAATTCGGTGCATTAAAATTATTTTTAAAATCTCTTAATCTTTGAGCTTCATCAATTAAAAGATGATCTATTTTTTTACTTGCTAATTCACTTGTTTTTCCAATAACAATTATTTGTTTAGTTAAATTTTTATCTAATCTTTTAAGAACGTTTTTAAAGGTTCTAATATTTCATGTACTAGCTCCATAAATACCAATTTTAATATCACTATTGTTTAATATATGATTTAAAGCAATTCTAATAATTAAAAGTGTCTTCCCAGTTCCTGCGCCACCTTCTATATAGGAATTTTCTTTATTAAGAATATTTTTATTTACTTCTTCAATAACTTGATTTTGGTTTGCTGAAAAAACCTTAAAAGGAGAATATTTAAATAAATCTCTATTTTCTAATTCTCTATAATCAGTATTAAAAAATCCCTTTATTATTAATTCACTTCAAATTGTTGGAATATCTTTTTTAATCCCTTCTTTTCCATAAAATTTATGACCTACAAAAACTTCATTCTTTTGCATCTTTTTATTTATTAAATGTAATTTTCCATCTGCAAAAGCATGATTTATTAATTCACTTTCTAAATAATAAACTAGAGATTTTGTAGCTTTTTGATGATTAATAATTCACCTTTCTTTTAAACATTGTTTTTCTTTATTAGTATCATGTTGATGAAATCTATTTTTTACATTAAGAGTTTCTCCAATATATAATTGTTTTTCATCTCTTAATAAATAAACAACTGGTCAATTATTAATACTTTTTTCCATTTTATTGTATTTATTAATTTCAAAATTCTTTTTTTCTACATTCAATTTTTCCATATTAGAATTATACATTTTATATTTTCTTTTTAAATAAACCTTTATAATAAGATT
>CAMZOE010000048.1 GCA_947330515.1 uncultured Mycoplasmataceae bacterium | reverse complement strand
AAAAAATAATAAAAATAAAATACCACATAAAGTATGTGGTATTTTATTTTTATTATTTACTGAAGATTTCTGAAAATAAATTTATTTTCAGAAATTCAATAGTTGTTTGATTGTTTACTATTGCAAGATAAAAAATTAAATCTACTAGAAAAGTTAAATAGTCTACCAAGCAATAAAAAATATAGTTATCTAAATAGTTAAAACTTTTTCCTAACAATAGAGCAATATAAATAGGAATATTGATTAGAAAATTAGAAATTATAGTTCCTATAAGAATATATTTAAACTTGTTTTCTAATAACATTTTTACTTTTAATTTACTTCCTATTGATGTTGCTAGAAAAGGAAGCATCATCATTAATGCTGTAATACTGCTAAGTCTTAGTCATTCATCATTATCAACTACATGAGGAAGAGTAGTAAAGGTTAATATAGGTACTAAAACAAAAAAAGTAATAATATCAAACAAGATATAAATTTTTGTTAATTTACGTGAATTAATTTCTTCGTTATTAATTGTTTCTGATAATAAAGAGTATTCAAAAACATTAGTAATTTTAAAAACAACATGTCAAAAAATTCATGATCCTAAATGTCATGAATTTCAACCCACTTCTCCTAAATTATTTACTATTGCTAAAGTTACAAAAGAATAAAAAAAGTTTCCAATTGTTTTTTGTAATCCTGGATAGAATCCACGACGATAAAATTCTAACATCTCACTATATTTGATTTTTTGCAAAGTAATAGTTTTATTTTGTTTAATAAAATATCAAGTAAGCAAAAGAGTAATAATAATGATCGAAGATATCAGAGATGAAATTGCTACATTAATAATATTAAAATCAATTATTGCTCAATCAGAGATAAGAACAAGATCAACAATGATTTTTAAAAGTAAACTTGCACTAGTAATAAAGATACCTTTGTTGGTTTCTTTTGCTAAAGCAATTTCATAAATAAGATAGGTTTCAAATACTTCAATTGCATTCGAAAGAGAAATAATCCTTAAGTAAGTTAATAATTCTTTCTTTGAAGCATCTGGATTTAAAATCATCATTTTTTTCAAAGTAAAAGGATTAGTTGATAATAAAATAATTGCTAATAAAATAGTTGCTAAAAAAACAGAAAATAATAGAGAATTACTTTTTGTTTGATATTCTTGCTTTCGATAAGAAAACATAGGGAAAATAATAAATGCCGTAAAGACTTCTGTAAATGCCTTAATATAGGCACTAAAAGATGTCATCGCATATGATTCAGAGCTATCCCCTGCTACTCATAATAATCTTAAATATGCATAAATAATCGGAACAATAGTTGAAAATATTAAAACCCCTAGAAATTTTTTATCTATTTTCTTTAGTTCTGAAAAATAATTTTTAATTGTTGTCATAAATGTAACTATTGATAAAATACCATTTTATCAATAGTTACGCCTTTCATTTTATCAAAGGTAGAAACCAACAATAAAACCAAGAAAGCAAAACAAACTAACTTAAAAAACCATTTATAACCGCTTATTGTTAGGATAAAAAGAAGAGTTTCTTTTTACCCCTATCATTAAATTATAGTAAAAATATAACTTCTAAAAAAACATTTAAAATTTCTCAAACAAAAAAAGAGAGAACTAAACTGCGTTCTCTCTTTAATAAAAAGATAAATAAAGTTGATTTTGTTATTATTTTTCAATAAAAGTATTTTTTAAATTTGTTTCACTTAAATCAGCTTTTTCTATATTAACATGATATAAATGAGCTCATTTAAGATTTGTATTTTTTAAATTTGCCCCACTTAAATTAGCATGATCTAAAAGTGCTCATCTTAAATCTGTGTGATCTAAATTAGCATTTGATAAGTTTGTATTTTCTAGGATTGTTCATTTAAGAGTAGTTTTTTCTAAATTAACTCCTGATAAATTACTATCTTTTAAAATAGCATTTGATAAATTTAATCCTTTTAATTTAACTTCACTTAAATCTGTACCACTAAAGTCTGTTCCTTCAATAAGTGATAAACTGAAATCAATTCCTGATAAATTAGTTTTAATATTTTCATCACTAGTTAGTTTTGCTTTACTAAAAATTACATTTTTAATATTTGCTTTTTGTAAATTAATTCCTTGTAAATTAGCTTGATACAATGATGTTCCTTGTAAATTTGCTTCTTCTAAATTTGCTTCTTCTAAATTTACGTTGCTTAAATTCGCATCACTTAAATTTGCACCACTTAAATTAGAACCTTTTAAATTTGCTCCCTTTAAATTTGCTCCTTTTAAGTAAAAGTTTTTCCCTAGTATTTCTTGAAGTTTATCAAATTGTTTATTTTTATTTAAATACTTAATAATGTATTTAAAATCTTCTGGAGTGTTAGTACGAAAAAGAAGTTTTTCTTCTTCACTTATCATTTCTTCTTCTCCTGAAATTATCTTTCCTAATTTAGTAGTAATTTGACTTTTTACTTCATATAGATAATTAATTGGTTCCACAAGATCACTATCTTTTTTGTTTTCTAAAAAAGTGATGTAATTATTAACATCTTCTCTTGCCATTTTTAAGAAATCAATATTATTAGTTTCTTGAGCAAGTTCTTTAGAAAAAATTTCTTCTTTAATGATTTTATCTTCTTGTTGTTTTTCTTTATGTCAATAACTAACTCCATATGAAAGTGAAAAAGCAACTGTCATAAAACCAAAAAATTCTAATCCTACTAATAGGATTGAATTAAATGTTGTTCTATTGGTAAGTGCTTTATAAGCAAGAGCACCTCATACAATAGTATAAGTTCCTAAAATTATCATTATAATAATAAAAATAAAGAGAACCATTGGCATTCTTATTTTCCTTTTAATCCCATTTGTTTTTTTTTCTTCATAATTTATTTTATCAGTTTCATCATTATTGAAATTTTCTTCGATATTTTCTTTTTGATTCATTCTATCCCTCTTTTCATTATAAAAAATGTTTTAATAATAGATATTATATAAAAAGAAAGCATTTTGATAATAATGTTTTTCTTTAAAAATAAAGATAAGAAGAAAAAAAGACTAATTAAAGATTTTAAAATTGAGTATTTTTCAATCTTTTTTGATTATTTTATAATAGATATCTACATTTAAAGGAACACAATATATATCTTCTTTTTTTGATTATTTTATTAAAATACAATAATGTAAATATTTTTTATACTATAATTAATTCATATGTATTACTTATTTGTGTAACTTTATTTTAATATTTATTAAATGAGAAAACACAAATGAATACAAATAAAACTAATTCAAAAGATTTTAATCAAAATTTAAATACAGAACAAACAAATATTCATGTCAATTACAAAAATAAATAACAAAAAAAATTATTACAAGTGTAATATTATCATTTTTACTTATTTTAGGAATTATTATTGGGAATTACTTTAGGAAGTGAAGAAGGTTATCTAATTTGAAATGGAAATCAAGTCTTTAATGTTAATGATGATCATATTATAGGAGAAGTAGATAAATCTTATAATAATTGTAATTATAGAAAAGGAATATTTACTAAAAAAGATTGTAAATATTCTGACGCTTCTAAACCAAAAAATTATTTAACAGCTAAAAACTTAAAAAGTATTAGAAAATAAATAAAAATAAACTAGAAGAATTTGTTAATACTTTTGAGGCGAGTAACATCAACACAATATTTGACAATAAAATCTTTAAGATAAATTATCTTTTTAAAGAAGAAATTTTAACTAATGTTTTAATAGAAAAAATTTTTATTTAGAAAATTATAAATGTATTGTTGATTCTATTAAAACTGTTTTTTTGGAAGAATATTCTTATGATTCTATTTATGAAATTAATAATCTAAAGAAGCAAAAATCACTATTTATTAATTTAAAAAACTTAAAAATAAGTAATGAAAATTCATTATCTTTTAATTTAAAAGTTGTTACTACTAATCTTTTCGATAAAACAATTTACGACTATTATTTTAATTGAGGATATGATATAAATAAAAAGTTTCTTACTAATTTAAAAGCAAGAAACTTTTTTAGATTTTTCTATTATTATAAGTAAAGTTAAATTCTGTTTAATA
>CAMZOE010000047.1 GCA_947330515.1 uncultured Mycoplasmataceae bacterium | reverse complement strand
ATTGAGATTACTAAAAGTGAACATGAGCATATGAATAAAAAATTAGGTCACTTTCTTTATCTTTCGGATGAAAATAGATATTGCATTGTTTCTTTATATGATTCTAAGATAAATGCTTTAATTGGAATTAATTAAAAAAAGATCCATAAGGATCTTTTTTATTATTTATACTTTATTTATTGTAGAACTCTACTATTAAAGATTCGTTTATTTCTTGATTTAATTCATCACGTTTTGGGAATCTTATCATTTTACCAGTAAAGTTTTTTTCATCAACTTCAACAAATAATTTAATTTTACTTTTATTTGCTTTCATCGCTTCAAGAATGAATGGATTTTTTCTACTTTTTTCTTTTAATGAAATTTCATCATCAATTTTAACTTGGTAAGAAGGAATATCAATTTTTTTACCATTAACTAGAATATGACCATGATTAACAATTTGTCTTGCTTGTCTTCTTGTTGAAGCAAACCCTAATCTGTAAACCATGTTATCAAGTCTTGATTCTAATAGGATAAATAAATTTTCTCCAATAACACCTTTCATTTTAAAAGATTTATTGAATAAATTTCTTAATTGTTTTTCTCCTAAACCATACATATATCTAAGTTTTTGTTTTTCATATAAATGAACTCCGTAATTAGATAATTTTTGTCTTTTTGCTCCATGTTGTCCAGGTGCACTTGTACGTCTTTTACCTTTGTTAAATTCTTTATTATTTTCTAATAAAGAGTATCCATATCTTCTTGAGATTTTATTATTAGGTCCAGTATATCTTGACATCTAAAAATCTCCATTTAATTATATTTTATGCACTAAACAAGGTTTGCCACTTAGTAATCAAAAAAATATTGATATTTTCAATTGTACAGCTTAATTTACTAATAAAACTAAATCGTTATTTTTTTCTTAATTACTAATTACAAATTGCTGAATGCTATTTATAATTATAACTTTTTTTAAAAAAATATATACATTATATAATATATATAAAAGAAAACAACATTGGAGGACAAGTATATATGAAAATTTTTCTTTTCATTTTTTCATTAATTTTAATAATTAATTTTTCCTTTTTATCTGTTGTTTTTTTAATTGATATTTTTATAAAAAAAAGAATAAATGAATATCTTGATATTTTTCATAAAGAAAAACTTTTAAATATTGATAAGAAAATATCTTTTATTGATAAAAAAATGGAACTAGATGATCCAAAATTTATTAATTTAAAACAAGAAGCAATATCTTTTTATGAAGACTTTTTTGTTGTAAATAATATTCAATTTAAAAATAAAATAATTATAATGATAAAAAATGATTTAGGAGTTATGACTAAAATAAAAAGTAATTTAATAATTATTGATGAAATGCAAATGATTACTGAAAAACATAATTTATTTTTAACACACCAATATGCTTTAATCGAACAATTGAATAATTATTATTTTATTTATGGGAATATCTTTTTAAATTTTAAAGACATGATTTTATTTGTAAAAGAAACTTTTCAAATAAACTCAATTGAATTACCAAAAAAATATGAAATAGCTCTAGAAGAATTAAGTATGGATCTTTCAAAACTAGAGAATGATTTTGATTTTTTAACCACTTCCTTTTTTGATGAAATGGAAAAAACATGAACTAAATTTTTAATTTTATTGAAAGAAATAAATGAATATGTAAGAATCCAAATTGATTATAAAATAATTATAGAATTTATGGAAAGTTATTCTTTATTTTTAATAAATCCGTTAAAAGAAAATGATTTATTTTTAAATTTAAGTTCAAATCTTAAAAGAACAATTTTTCATTTTTTTGAAAATTTACAAGAAAGATTAGAACTAATTGGACAAGAATATGAACAAAATAATGATATTAATTTTTTAGATGAATCATTAAATAATTTTAAAAAAGATGCTGAAGAAACGATGAATTTCATAAGTAACAATATAAGATTATCCAATTTATTTCAAAAAGTTAATAAACTAATTTCTTTTATTCCTAATGAAGTTAAAGCTAAAACATCTTTAATATGTAAAGAACTTGAATTAAAACAAATATCTAATCAAGAAGAAATTGATAAATTAAAAAATCTTTCCGAAGAAATATCTAATCAATATTTAAAAATGATGAATTTTAAAAAAAACAATTTTGATTATCTAGAAGAAAAACTTGATTTATATATTGAATTTATTGATGAGTTTAAAGTCTATAATGAAATTTCTTTTTTATCTACTGAAAAAATAAAAGAATTTAATAATGACAAAAAAATGATGAGTATAAGAATTGAAAAAACAAATGATAAATTAATTGATTGTACTTCAAAAATTAATTTTATGCCTAAAGTTTATAAAAATAAATATGAAAAAATAATAAATAAATATACATTATTTATTGAAAAGCTAAGAATTAAAAATAATGATGAATTTACAAAAGTAGATGAAACAGATTTAGATGTATTACAAAATTGAAATCAAACTATTGATCAAATTGTTCAAGATGTATATTCAGATTTATATGTTATTAAATTTATTCAAAATTCTTTAGAAATTCTTAAAAAACATAGAGACGATAAGAATGAACTTTCTTATTTTATTAATGTTATTGAAGAAAGCTTTCTTGGTGGTGAATTATCTTCAACATTAAGACTTATAACTAAAGTATTAAAACTTTATGACATTTATGAGAAGTAAACTAAGATATAATTTGAATTATAAAATTAATTAGGATAAAAATGAAAAAATATATTATGTGTACTATTTCAGAGATTTCTTTGAAAGGTAAAAATATTAGGAGATTTAAAAAAATTCTCTTAGATACAATTACAAATAAACTAAAAAATAATAACTTAAATTATCAAATGCATGAAAATAATTCCAGAATTTTTTTATATTTAAACGAAGAAGAAAATATAAATATATATATTGAAATTTTAAAAAAAATAATTGGTATTTCTTGAATTTATATAGGCTATAGAACAAGTGATGATGAAGAAGAGATTGAAGAAGCAATTTCTAAATTAATCTCATTTAAAAACCCACAAAAATATCGAATTAATGCTAAAGTTTATCAAAAGAAAAAATGAACTTCTTCAAGAGCATTAATGGAAGATGTGGCAAGATATATTAATCATCATCATCATTTGAAAGTAGATTTAACTAATTTTGATTTTGAACTTTCAGTAAAAGTTTTCTCTACTCAAGAAGTATTGATTTTTACTAAATATACTAATGGAATAAATGGGTTAACACCATTATCATCAGGAAACGGATTAGTATTGTTATCTGGTGGAATTGATTCTCCAGTAGCTTCTTTTTTAATGCAAGCAAGAGGAATGAACAATGATTTTATTACTTTTCTTACACCTTTTACTAAAACAGAAGAAACAGTTTCTAAAATAAAAAAATTAGCAGAAAAATTAAATGAGTACAATGCCATTAATGGAAAACTTTTTATTGTTGATTTTTCTCTTATTCAAGAAATAATTAAAAAAAATGCTTTTGAAAATTATAGAATTGTTTTATTAAGAAGAGCATTTATTCGTTTTTCTGAATTTATAGCAAAAGAAATCAATGCTTCAGCATTGATTACTGGTGAATCTTTAGGACAAGTTGCTTCTCAAACTTTAGAAGCGCAAAGTGTTATTAATGAGGTTTCTAAGTTGATAGTTTTCAAACCATTAATTGGATTAAACAAAATTGAAATTATTAAAAAAGCAACTAATATAGAAACTCTTGAAATATCCAATTTACCCGGTGATGATATGTGTAGTAATTTTACTCCTCAAAGTCCAGTGATAAAACCAAAACTTGATAAAGTATTGCTTCAAGAAAGTTGAATCAATGATTATGATGAAAAAGCAAAAATAACTTGAGAAACAATGACTCAAGTTATTGAATTAGGTAATTTAAAGAAAGATGGTGGAGAAAATGCTGAATAATAAACAATTTAATCGTTTTTACCAATTAATTTCAGAATACGATGATATTCTTTTGTTTAGACATGTTGGCCCGGATGGTGATGCTTTAGGGTCACAATTTGGATTAAAAAAAAGTTTAGAATTAACTTTTCCTAAAAAACATTTTTTTGCAATAGGAGAAAAAGATACCCCTAAAAATCTTCGTTCATTTTTTCCTTCATTTGATGAGTATGAAGTAAATCCTGAAAAAGATTTTCTTGCAATTGTTTTAGATGTTCCAAATGAGGAAAGAATTAATAGTGAACTTTATAAACAAGCTTCAAAAGTAATAAAAATTGATCATCACCCAGTGGTTGATACTTTTGAAGATTTATTTATTGGTGATATTTCATATTCTTCTACTTGTGAAATTGTTATGCATATTCTTAAAGTTGGAGAAAATAAAATGAAGTTTTCTAAAAAAGCTTCTAAATATTTAACAATAGGAACAATTACTGATACTAATAGATTTGCTTTTCCAAGTGTTACTAAACAAACACTAGAATTATCATCTTTACATTATCCACAGCAAGATATTACTAATATTATCGAAACAATTAGTAATAAATCTATTGAAGATTTTCAAATTCTTGCTAAAATTATTTCAAAAACAAAATACATTGATAATGTTGCAATTTTTATTATGTCCAAATCATTTTCTAAAAAATATAACTTTAAAAAGGGCGCAAAAAAATTATTTGTTAATGAACTTTTAACTCCAAAGGAAACAGAATATTTATTATTTGCAAGTTTTGATTTTGAGAAAAAAAAATGAAAAGGATCTTTAAGATCAAAAAGATTTCCAATTAATGAATTAGCAATTAAATTTCATGGTGGTGGTCATGAAATGGCATCAGGATTCATGTTAGAAAATAAATCTGAACTAAAGGAAATGACTAAAGAATTATTAAATTTAGCAAAAGCAAATAAGGAAAAAAATGATTAATTATTTTATTAAAAGTGGCTATAGTTTTTTTAAATCAATTCTTTCTGTTGATAGTATTATTTCTTTTGCAAAAAAAGAAAATTTAAAACAAATTGCATTGATTGATGAAGAGATAATGTATGGCGCATATGATTTTATAAAAAAAGCAAAAGCAAACAACATTATTCCTATAATTGGAATTCATTTCCCTAGACAAAAAAAAATAATAGTTGCTAAAAATTATGAAGGTTACAAAGAATTGATGAAACTTTCATCTTTTCCAAAAAACATTGATATTGAGATTAAAAGATTAAAAGAAACTAATTTATTTATTTTTAGTGATGAAAATATTAATTTTTCTACATATTTATCAAATGATGATTTAAATACTTTTAAACTATTTAAAAGTATAAATAATGAAGAAGTTACTAAAAAAGATATTGTTTTAAATGTTTCGGAAAATAATTTTTTACTTTCTGAAGAACAATTAAATATTTTAACAACTTTAAATAATTTTTCTTTTTCATTTGATGAAGAAAAACAGACTTATAAAAAAACTTTAGAATTTAATAAAGAAGCTGATTTAGTTCTTAAAGAAAAATTAGAAGTTAAGTTTAATGAATTTATAAAAATAAATAAAAATATCGATATTGATATTTATAAAAAAAGATTAGAGTATGAATTTAAGATTATTAAACAAATGAATTTTTCTAATTATTTTTTAATCGTTGAAGATTATGTTAACTTTGCTAAAGATAAAAAAATTCTTTTAGGACCTGGAAGAGGTTCAGCTTCTGGTTCTTTTATTTCTTTTCTTTTAGGAATTACTTTAATTGATCCAATTAAAAATGGTTTAATTTTTGAAAGATTTTTAAATCCTTCAAGAGTTACTATTCCGGATATAGATATTGATTTTCAAGATGATAGAAGAGAGGAAGTAATTGATTATATTTCTGAAAAATATTCAAAGACTCATGTTTCTCAAATTATTACTTTTTCTACTTTTCAAATGAAAAGCACAATTAAAGATTTCGCTAGAATATATGATATTCCTTTTGCAAAAGTAAATAGTTTTACAAAATTATTAATTGATAGAAAAACACTTGAACAAAATTTAAAAACAAAAAAAGTAAAAGAATTTTTACAAGAAAATGAAATTTTTAATGAAATAATTTTGCATACACAAAAAATTATTAATCTTCCTAGACAAATATCTACGCATGCTGCTGGGTTAGTAATTGCTAATCAACCAATTCATGAAATTGTTCCCGTTCTAAACGATCATCATTCAAATATTCAATTAACACAGTATTCAATGAATTTTTTAGAAGAAAACGGTTTGATTAAATTTGATTTATTAGGATTAAAAACATTATCAACGCTGAAAAGAATTTCTCAATTAGTTTTAAAAACTAAAAACAAAGAATTAAAATTAGAAGTAAATGATTTAGATGATAAAAAAGTTTTTGAATTATTATCTTCAGGAAAAACTCAAGGTATTTTTCAATTAGAATCTAATGGGATGATTGAGGTTTTAAAGAAAGTTAAAATTAATTCTTTTGAAGATATTGTTGCGGTTATTTCTTTATATAGACCAGGACCAATGAAAAATATTGATGAATTTTCTAAGAGGAAAAATGACTCAGAATTTAAAATTTCATTTGATCCTGATATTGATGAAATTTTAAAAAAAACTTACGGAATAATTGTTTATCAAGAACAAATTTTGGAAATAGTAAAAGCATATTCCAATTTTGATTATGTAACTGCAGATAATTTAAGAAGAGCAATTTCTAAAAAAGACCTGCAAAAAATAGAAAAGATGAAAGAATTATTTTTTGAAGGAGCGTTAAAAAATGGGAAGGATATAAAAAATACCAAAATTATTTATGATTTTATTTTAGAATTTTCAAATTATGGTTTTAATCGTTCTCACGCTTATGCCTATTCCATTTTAACTTATAACTTCGCTTGACTTAAATGTTATTTTCCTAATGAATTTGCTGCAGCATATTTAACAAATGTTGATAAAAATATTGTTAAAATTAAAAGTTTTTTAGAAGAAAATCCTTCAATTAAACTTAAATTACCTTCAATAAATTATTCTTTTAAAAAATTATCTTTTGAAAAAGATCAAACCCTTCGTTTAGGATTTAATGCCATCAAAGGTTTTGGTATCGAAGTAATTAATAAAATAAATATTGCTAAAAAAAATAATGAAAATAAAGTTTATGAAAATATTTATGAATCTTTTTTTTATTTAAAAAATGCAGGGTTAACTAATAACAATATTGAAGATTTAATTAAAGTTGGTGCTTTTGATGAATACGGTTTTTCAAGAGAAGAGTTGTTACTTTCATATGAAGATATTATTAAACTTACTAATTTAGTTACTACCGTCACTAATAAGATAGATTTAAGTTTAATTAAAAAAGAAGATTTACCACTTATTTCTACTTCAAAAAATGATATAAATAATAAAAATTATGAAGAGAAATTATTAGGAATAATAATTACTAAATAAAGAAAAAAATAAAGGGAAAATGGAAAATGGAAAATATTTTATTAGTTGACGGAAATTCTTTATTATTTAAAGCATTTTTTGCAACGTACAAAAGATTATTAGATGGAAATGAAAGATCAATGCAAGATGATGAACCAATTAATGCAATAAGAGTATTTTCATTTATGATTTTAGGATTATTAGAAAAATTTAATCCAGAATATATGCTTGTTGCTTTTGATAAAGGCTCAAAAACATTTAGACATGAATATGATTTTTATAAAAAAAATAGAAAAACTCCTCCTCAGGAAATCTTTCCTCAATTTGCTAGAGCTAAAGAATTTTTAAAAATAATAGGTATTAAAACAATGGAATTTGATGAATATGAAGCTGATGATATTATTGGAATTTTTTCAAAATTAGATTATGGTGAAGAGAAACAAATTAATATTATTACTTCTGATAAAGATTTGCTTCAATTAGTTGATGATAATGTTGATGTTTATTTATCTAAAAGTGGAATTAAAGTAATGGATCATTTTTGTTCTTCTAATTTTAAAGAAAAAAATTTAGTGGAACCTTGTCAAATTCCAGATTTAAAAGCCCTTGTTGGTGATCCTTCAGATAATATTAAGGGAATTTCAGGGATTGGTCCAAAAAGTGCTTTGGAAATTATTAATAATTTCAATGATATAGAAAACATTTTATTGAATCTTGATGAGTTAAAAGATTCTTGAAAAAACAAAATTGAAAAAGAAAAAGATCAATTAAAAGAATATAAAAAATTAACAACAATTATTACTGAAAATCAAAAAGAATTTAAAAAAGAAGATATCATAAGAGGGGTTTTTAAAAAAGAAGAAGCAATTATTTTTTTAAATAGACTATCAATCTTTAATGTTGCAAATAAAATTAGTAAGGATTTCTAATGCCAGAATTACCAGAAGTGGAAACAGTTGTTAATGACTTAAGACCATTAATAAAAAATAAAACAATTATAGATGTAAAAATTTTTCATGAAAAAAGTTTGAAAAACGTTTCTAAAAAAAATTTTATGATAATTATAGGACAAAAAATTTTAAATGTTTCTAGGAAAGCAAAATATATAATATTTGAATTAGAAAACAATTTTTTAATTTCCCATTTAAGAATGGAAGGAAAATGAAATTTACTTAAAAAAAATGATTTAATTGAAAATAAAAATCATATTATACTTCAAATTAGTTTAAATTCTAAAGAAGAATTAATTTTCTATGATTTTCGTAAGTTTGCTACTATTGATTTAATTACAAAAAATGATTTAGAAGTTTTCTTTAAAAATAAAAAAATTGGTCCAGAACCGTGAGATTTGATTGAAGATAATTTTATTAAATTAGTATGAAAAAGTAAAAGACCAATAAAAAGTTTTCTTTTAGATCAAAAAAATCTTTCAGGTATTGGAAATATTTATGCAGATGAAATTTTATATAAATCTAAAATTCATCCTTTAACTTATGGAGAAAATTTACCTAAAGAAAAAATTATTGAAATAATCGAAAATACAAATTTTATTTTAAAAAAATCTATTGAATTAGGCGGAACTTCAATTAGAACATATAGTTCTATTAATGATAAAAAAGGTAGTTATCAAAGTGAGCTTAAAGTTCATACAAAAGAAGGAGAAAAATGTTTTGATAATAATCATAAAGTAGTTAAAATAAAAGTCAACGGAAGAGGCACATATTACTGTGAAGGAGTACAAAAAAAATGAAATTAATTTTATCTGGCCCACCATTAATTGGGAAAACTACATTATTGAAAGAATTGGATAAATTAAATATTAAAGTTTTTAATGCTGATGATTTTGTTCATAAAAGTTATCAAAAAAATAATGTTGGATACAACCTTATCAAAGAAGAATGAGGTGAAAGATTTTTAAATGAAAAAGGAGTGGATAGAAAAAAATTAGGTCAAGAAGCAGCTAAAAATCATGAGATTTTATTTCGCTTAAGCGAAATAATTAACCCTATGATTGAATATGAATACAACCAAAACGATTACCAGGTGGCTGAAATTCCCCTTACTGTATCTACTAAAATTAATCTTAATTATGATAAAATAATATTATTAAGTCCTAAGGAAAACAATTTGCTTAAGACACGTGTATTAAAATCTAAAAGAAAAGTTAATGCAAATTTTATTGATTTTATTATTAAGAATTGAAATGACAAGAATGTTAGTTTTGATGAAGTTTTTGTTATCGATGAAACTACAAATTATCATGAAATTGCTTTACAAATAAAAAACGATTTTTTTTAGTGAAAAGAGAGAAAAATGAATTGAAAAATTAAACACCTTTACAAAACTAAATTGGACTATAGTCCAGAATTATTTTTAATGAAAAACATAGTTTATAATTATCAACCGCTAATTGGTATTAGAGCAATTTCACTTTATATGTTTTTATTTTTAGAAGCAACAAATGGCATTACGAATGTTTTATTTTTACCTCAAAGTAGAATCTTAAAACTTACAAATTTAAGCATAGAAGAAATGGATTTAATCATTTCTAAACTTGAATTTTTTAATCTTTTAGAGGTATATGAAAATGATGAACAAAATCAAATTTATTTATTAAAACAACCTTTAGATTATGATTCTTTAGGAGAAGGATTTGTTACAGAGTTTCTAATTAATGAAATCGGAACAGAGAATGATAGAATAAATTCTACTTTTCTCTCTAATGATTTTAAAAAATCAATTTTTAATGAATATAAAAGAAAAACAAAAAGTGATGCATTTTTAACAAAAACTAGTGATAAATCAGAAGAAAAAAAAAAATCATTAAAGTTGAATTTTAAAGTTGATTTATCTTTATTATTTAAACAATTAGAGCAACTAGGAATTTTTGTTGATAATTTTTGAAATGAAGAACTTGAACAAGTAGTTAAACAATCAATTTTAATTTATGATTTATCTTTTGAAGAGATAGCTCTAGTTATTCAAGAATTAAAAAACGATAATATATTTATTGATTCACTTTCATTTGTTGATTCTGTTTCCAAAAAAAAAAGACAAAATTATAATTGAATAGATGATTTTTTTAAGAAAAAAAGTTTAAATTTTAAAAAAGTTAGTTTATTAAGAACTTTGTCACCACAACAATATATTAATTTAAGATTAAAAAGAACAATTACCAAGGAAGAAGAAAAGCTTTTTATGTTTCTTAAAAATGAAAAACTTTCCGATGAAGTTATTAATATTTTATTAGATTTTTCTATTACTCAAAATCAAGGAAAATTAATTACTGAGTATGTAAAAAAAATTTCTTCTTCAATTTTAAAATTGAAAATTATTAAAGCAAAAGAAGTTCTTGATTTTTTAAGAAAAACTCAATCAACTTCAGAAAATTTTTCTGATATTTATTATATAAATGATAATACTTTGGAAGAAAAACTTTTAAATGAACAAATTAGTGCAGCTAAACATGATCAAGAAGTTTACAAAAAAGAGATTCTTGAACAAGCAAAAAATATAAATATCGATTTAACTTTAGAAGTGCAAGAAGTGCAAGAAGAATTAAATAATATAAATAATGATTTAACTTTAGAAGTGCAAGAAGTGCAAGAAGTGCAAGAAGAAATAGATGATCTTTATCAAGATGAATACATTAACAATCAATCAAATAGTTTTACAGAAGAGTTTTTATTAGATGAACAAACTTCAGAATATTTCTTTAAAGAAAAAAAACAATTAGAAACTAAAAAAGAAGTTTCAAATAGTGAAACCACTACTATCAAAGATGATGAAGAGTTTGAATATGATCAATATTTAAGTGATTTTACCAAAGAGTTTTTTTCAGAAACGCAATCATGAAACAAAGAAAATGATTGAAAACCACAATCAAAAAAAGATATAAAAATACGTTTAGAACAACTAAAAAGAGAATTTTTTGGAACAAATAAAAAAGAAGAAGTAAAAAAACATTCTTCTTTTAAAAAAACAACTAATTCAGATTTTAGTAATTTTCAACCCACAACAATTGAAGAAGAAGTTATTATTGATATACAAAAAGAACCTAAAAAATCTTTTTCATAAAACTATAAATTAAAGAAAGAAATTAATATGGATGATATTGAACTAAAACTTATTAAAAAAATTAAAAATGACATAAAACTTAATGATTCAATTTTGTTTGAACAAATCCAAAATTCTTCTATTTCTGATGAAGCAATATTTAATTTTAAACATAAAATTTATAGACATCTGAATGATATTTCTAATGACACATTGAAATTTAAACTTCTTTTAAAAGTTGAAAATAATAATTTTATTCAATATGAAGAATATTCAAAAGATAGTAAAATCAAAATTAATAAAATTAATGTAGAAAATAATTTTATTTTAAGACATTCAATTGAAAACATTGATCAACTTAATTTCGCTTCTTTTTATAATAAAGCAAAAGAAGTTTTAGAAAGAGTCAATTCCAAAAATATTGATGAAATTAATTCTAATGAGATGGAATTAAAATTTAAATTTGAAAATATTTTTAATTTTAGTGTTCTGTTACTCAAGGATAAAAATAATGATAACGAAATTTTTTTCACAGATTTAAGTAGTTTAAACAATTTTTTTAATTATATTAATATTTCCTTTAGTGAAATGATGAATTCATTATTGAAGGAACTTGCAAAACAACAAAAAAAAGTTGGAACTATTAATCTTCCTTTAATCATTTCAGAAACTAAACAACAATTTCAACTTAAAAATATAACTACTTGAGATATTTTTTTAAAAGCTAAAGAAGTTGATGTATTGTTCATGGAAAATTTAAATCATCTTTTTTTAAGTGAATGATTTTTGGTTGATTTTTTAATTCCTTTGATGGAATTTAGAAGTAAAAACAAAAAAGTTACTTTGATTTCTCTTGATGATTCCTTGGATAAGTTTTTGTATGAATTAAGACATAAATCATCAAAAAGAATTTCAAATGATGTTTTTGAAGTTTTCAAAAAAAATTTAAAAAGAGTTAATAAAATTTATTAACTCTTTTTAAATTTATTATTCAACAATGTCCACTTCAAAAAGAATTTCATTTTCTGTTTTTTTTACTCATATTAATAAATTTTCATATTTTAAATAAGTATTTTTATCAAAAAATTCTTCAATTGGGAGATTTTTTTTATTGAATGTATTTAAAATTCATTTTCCAAAAACTTCTTTTTTTGAAATCATTGGTTGTTTATCTAAATGCTTAAAGTATTCATTAAAAACTAATTGACAATTTGCTCAATATTTAATTTGAATAGTATTTATACCTAGTTGATAAATACCATTTGTTTCAATATCATTTTCGTCATAAATTTCCCCTACTAATTCTTCTAAAAGATCTTCTATAGTAATTATTCCTACAATTTCATTACTTAGTGGGTTTTGTACAATACCCATTCCTTGTCTTTCAGATTTTAAATTATCAAAGACTATTCTTGTAACTTCATCATCATCAATAAGGAAAGCTTTCATAGTAGAATTCTTGAATTTCTCTTCAAACGATTTTTTTTTATTGATTATTTTTTCAGAAAAATATTTTTTAATACTAAAAATACCAATAATTTTATCTTCATCAATGACAGGAAATCTTGAATATCCTTTTGTTGCAATTATTCTATCTAATTCCTCTTCATCTATATCTTTTTTAATAAAACTAACATTTTCTTTTTTTGTCATAACATGTTTTATTTTTAATTTATCAAATTTTAATGTATTTTTAATAATTTCATTTTCTGAATTATCAATAATTCCAGCAGAATTTACTTCTTTTAAAGCTTCTTCTAATTCTAACTCATTTTGAAAAATTACTTCATCTTTCATTGGAGCAATTTTAGTAATTAACTTAGTAAAAGGGGAAAAAATTCAATATACAGCATAAATTAAATTAGCCAAAAAAATCATTCCTTCTTCAGGATTTCTTTTTGCTCATATTTTTGGAATTATTTCACCAATAATAATCAAAAGAAAGCTCATAACAATAGTAGAGGTTAACATTCCATAATTATCACCAATTATCATAACAAAAAGACCTGTAGAAAGCGTGGTTGCAATTATATTGATGATATTGTTCAAAATAACAATACTTGTTGAAGTTTCATTGTATTTTTTTCTTAATAGTAAAATTTTTTTTGCTTTTGTACTTCTTCTTTTTTTACTTTCATCATTTGCAATTGTTTTCATTCTAATTAAATTAAAACTAGCAAATGAGATTTCACTAAAAGAAAAAACACCCGAGATAAATACTAATAACACAATCAATAGTGCCCAAAGTATTTCTATTATTATATTCATATATAAAATTTTAATATGTTTCCTGTAAAATTCTTATAAAAATTAAAAATATTTATTTGCTTTAAATAAAGAATTAATATTATAATAATATTAATTATGGACGCAACAACAAAATATAAAAATAAGAATAATTCTATAAAACAAAAAAAACTAGTTAAACGTAATTGAAAAAAAATAACAGCGATTGTAGCAATTGTTGTTATATTACTTACCGGGTTGGGAGTCGGTCTTTATTTTGCTTTACGAACAACTTTACCTAAAGTTAATGGAATTACTTATTTATCGGAATGAAAAGAAATGGATGATATTTTAAATAAAAATGATGGCACTGATAAAAAAACAGGGTTAATTTTTACTTCTAATTCAGATTCAGTTTCCAATTACTTAATGTATGGTAAAGAAACTGATGATCCAAAAAAAGATAGTGATATCAAAAAAGATAAAAAAGCACAAGGTGTTTTTGCTAAATATTTAAGAGAACAAACAAGCATGGATTGATATGCTTTTAATGCAAAAACTCAAGAAGAAACTAAAAAACAAATTAATGATTTTTTAGTTAGTGATACAGATGAATACGGTTCTTCAAAATATACTGGAGCTAATTATATTGGTGAATTAAATAATTCAGGATGAATTGAATATAATAATAGTAAAACTGAAGTAAATATAACTATTGATGCAAATCCTAATTATGATTCAAAAGATAAAAATTCTAATAAATTTATTGCAAATACAGATGACATTACTCCTCCAGAAGAAGGTGGAGATTCAGTATTTTCTTCTCCACTATTAATGTGATTTAATGGTAGTCATTTAGAATTTTTTTCAATTGGGTCAGTTTCAAATAGCGATGATGATACTAAAACAGAACCAACAGTAAAATCATTTAATGATATTTTCAATAATTTTGAAAAACTTGCTTCTAAATTAGATTAAAAGAAAAGTATTTCAAATATAAATAAAAAAAGAACTAAAATAAACTGCCATAGTAAAAGTGGACAATCAAAATATTTTAAAATATCTGATTTCTGTACTCTACAGGAGTCAAGGAGTCAGATATTTTAAGTTACTTTGAAATCTTTTATTATTATAATCTTTAATTGCAAAATTAATTTGTTTTTTCATTTCTTTGAATGAAGAATTAAAATAATCTTTTAAATATTCTTGTTTTAAAATAGAAAAGAAATATTCAATCGGA
>CAMZOE010000046.1 GCA_947330515.1 uncultured Mycoplasmataceae bacterium | reverse complement strand
AAATTGTAATCTTTATTCTTCTTTATTAAATAGTTTTCCAATAAATAAAAAAATACTTCCTATAAAGATAGTACAAAAAAGAGTTATAACTACAAAATTTCATTTTAAATCTTTTCTTCCTACAAGGATTAATCCAATATTTATTCAAAATAAACTAAATAATAAAATTTCTATAAAAGCTATCGCTAGATAAAAATAATCTTTTTTATCATTAAAAAATAAATCCCCATTAAAAAATTTTCATAAATAATTTATTAAGTTATAGGTTGGAAATATTGCAAACATTAAAGTAATAAATACCATTATTTTAATAATTATTTTATTTTTATTCATTTTTTTACTTTCTTTTAACATTATTTAATATAATTAATTTATATACTTATTGTACATATTTATTTTTATTTTTTTAACATATTTAATTATTGATAAAATAATATTTTGTTATAATAATAACAATATACACTTTATTTTGGTAAATATATTTATTGATATTTTATATTATAAATATATTCCAATTTATCAAGTGAAAAATTATAAGTAAAAAAAATTTTATCATTTTTTATTACTTATAATAATATTAATTACGAATACAAAACATAGATTTTTTTTATATTTGGTAAAAACAGATTGAGGTTATAAATGACTAAAACAAAAAGTACGAAAAAATTACAAAAACAATTAAAAAAAGAAGAAAAACTTAGAAAAAGAACTATGAACAAAAAAAGAACAAAATCACCAACAAAAGTTTCTTCACAAACAGCAGGACAAAAAAATAATCAAACTTCACCAAAATATAGTAATAATTATAGTAGTAATAATTATGCTAGTAGTTACGATCAAAGTTATAACAATCAGGGATTTAATGATAATGTAAGTCAAAGTTATAGTGATTGAAGTTATAGTGATCAAAGTTATGAATATGATGACCAAAGTTATAATGACCAAAGTTATGAATATGATGACCAAAGTTATAGTGATTATGATTATAGTAATAGTGATTATAGTGATTATGATTATAGTAATTATGAAGAAACTCATCAAGAAGTAGAATATGAATCAAGTTATTCAAATGATTCTGATTATCATGATTACGATTCAATGTATGATGGATATAAAGAAGCATATAGTTCTTCAACAACTGATGAAGATTCTGATTATTATCATTTAAATCCAAGAACAACTTCTATTGCAAGAGAATCATTAGATTTACTTGGTTTATCGCATATTAATGATAATCAAATTGATTATTATTCAAAAGAGATTAAAGATGCATATAGAAATATGGCAAAAAGATATCATCCAGATCTTAATAAAGCACCCGACGCAATGGAAAGTTTTATAAGAATTAAAAAAGCTTATGAAGCGATTTCATAAAAAAATAATTTGTATTATTTTTGGTGATCAATAAAAAAAGAAACTTAAATGTTTCTTTTTTTATTGTATTAATATTATTATTTAATATAAAAGGAAAGTATTTTATATAATTTAAATATGAAAAAATTAAATTCGAAACAATTAAGGGAGATGTGATTGGATTATTTTAAATCAAAAAATCATTATCTCTTACCTTCTTCTTCTTTAGTTCCATTAAATGATGAATCTTTATTGTGAATTAATTCAGGAGTTGCAACTTTAAAAAAATATTTTGAGGGTAAAGAAGTTCCACCTTCAAAAAGATTAGTTAGTTGTCAAAAATCTATTAGAACAAATGATATTGATAATGTTGGAAGAACTTCAAGACATCATTCATTTTTTGAAATGTTAGGAAATTTTTCTATTGGAGATTATTTTTCCAAAGAAGCTACTATTTTTGCTTGAGAGTTTTTAACAAGTAAAAAATGACTTGATATGAATCCAGATAAACTTTACATTACTGTTCATGAAGAAGACAATGAAACATACAATAATTGGTTAAATTTAGGAATAAAGGAAAGTCATCTTTTTAAATTAAGTAAAAAAACAAATTTTTGAGATGTTGGTTTAGGTCCTTGTGGTCCAAATACAGAAATCTTTTTTGATCGTGGTGAAGAATATGATCAAAGAGGTAAAGAGTTAATTAAAGAAGATTTAGAAAATGATCGTTTTATTGAAATATGAAATATAGTTTTAAGTAAATTTAATAATGATGGTAAAAATAATTATAATGATTTACCACAAAAAAATATTGATACTGGAGCTGGATTTGAACGTATTCTTTCAATTCTTCAAAATACTCCATCAAACTTTGAAACCGATTTATTCTTACCAATAATTAATAAAATTCAAACATATACTAATAAATATAAATATGAATCAAATTATTTTACTAATAAAGAATTGTCTCAAGAGCAACAAGAAATTAATTATTATTTTAAATCAGTTGCAGATTTTACTAGAACTATTACTATTGCTATGAGCGATGGTGCTTTACCTTCAAATGCTGGTAGAGGATATGTTCTTAGAAAACTATTACGAAAAGCAATTCAAAATCTTTCTTCATTAGGAATCGAAGAAAATATTTTAAGTTCACTTGCTAAAGAAGTTATTCTTTCATTGAAATCAGTTTATCCTAATTTAGAAAAAAATCAAGATATGATTTTAAGAACACTTGTTTCTGAAGAAAATCAATTTAAAAATTCTTTAGGAAAAGGAATTGAATATTTAACAAAAAATATTAATAAACTTATAAACGGTGATCAAATTGATATTGGTTTTGTATTTAAACTTTTTGAAACTTATGGACTTCCTAAAGAAGTTATCCAAGAACAACTAAAAAAATTAAATCTTCCTTTTGATGAAGAAGGTTTTCAAAAATTATTTAAAGAGTTTCAAGAATTATCAAGAGGTTCTAAAAAAGGAACTAAAGCTATGAATAAACAAGAGATTTTATTTGATAATTTACAACCAACTATTTTTCATGCATATGATAAATTAGAACTTTCATCAGTATTGATTGATAAAACTATTAAAAATAATTATCTTCTCCTTGTTTTTGAAGCAACTCCTTTTTATTATGAATCTGGTGGCCAAGTGGCAGATCAAGGAACAATTAATAATAAAAAAGTTTTAGATGTTCAAAAAAATATTAATAATGTAATCATTCATGTTTTAGATAAACAATTTAATGAAACATTTATTATTGGTGAAAAATATAGATTATTAGTTACAAAAGATAAACGTTTGAATATTACCAATAATCATTCTGCGGTACATTTAACTTTTGCTGCTTTAGAAAAACTAACAAAAACAGAACTTCCTCAACGGGGTTCTAAAATAACTAGTGAGTATTTTAGATTTGATTTTTTTTATTCTCAAAAAATTAGCTTACCATTAATATGAGAAGCAGAAGTACTCATTAATCAATGAATTCAAGAAGATATTAATTCAAAAATTTATATTACTTCTCAAGAAGAAGCGAAAACTAATGGAGCAAAATTTTTAGATAACATTAAATATTCTGATCAAGTAAGAGTGGTTGATTTTCCTGGAATTGATATTTCTTTATGTGGTGGAACTCATGTATCAAAAACGTCATCATTAGAACAATTATCAATTACTAATCTTGAATATAAAGGTTCAGGAATTTATCGATTAACTGGAAAAACAGGAAAAAGAAATATTGAAAACTTTTTTCTTGATAAGAAAAAAGAATTTCAAGATGAATTTACAACTAAAAGTGAAGATATCATTAATGAATGATTACGTTATCATCAAGATTTTTCTAAAATACAACCAAATTTTGAATATAGTTTAAATTACAAAACTTTCTTGGAAGAAGAAAAAGAAAAGTTAGATAGTCTTGAATTAAAAAGTTCAAAACAAATTGCTTCCTTAAATTTAAAATTAACAGATTTCTTTAAAACTTTATTGAATTCATTAAAACAACAATTTAATCAAAGTTTAATTGAGGTTTCTAAATATTTACTTTCTGATGAAAAAAAACTTTATAGTTTTAATGATTTATCCAAATCTTTCTTTTCTATTTTTTCTAAAGCGTTTATTTCTTTTGAAACTAATCCGAAAAGTAAAACTTTTGCATTAATTAACAATTTAACTAACGAAGATATTTCAGTAGTTACCTTTATTATTAATAATGATTTTGTTTTTAATGTTAAGGAACATAAAGAATATTTAAAAGAAAATAATATTGTTGGTGGTGGATCAAGAAAATACTTCCAATTTAGAGGAGAAAAAGCAATGATTTTAAAATTCATTGAAGAAAAATGAGAATTATAGCATTAGATTTAGGAATTAAATCCTTAGGAATTGCTATTAGTGATGAAAATCAAATTATTGCTATTCCATTAGAAAATTTTTTGTTTGAAGAAGGTGATTTAAATGCACCATTAATCAAAATGGATTATCTTCTTCAAGAATATCAAGTAGAAAAGATTTTGTTAGGTTTTCCATTGAAAACCTCTGGAGAAGAAGCTACAATTACAACTTTCATTAAAAAGTTTGAAAAAAGTTTAAAAGAAAAAGTAAAAGTAGAAAGAGTTGATGAACGTTTTAGCACTCAACGTGCAAAAGAATTAATTAACACAAAAGATAAAAAAAAATTAAAAGAAAACAAAGATTTAGTTGCTGCTTGAGTTTTGTTAACAGATTATCTTAGTTTTTAAATATAATATTATAAGGAGAAAAAAAGAATGTTCAATATTTTAGGTTCCACATTAACTGATGCTTTAGTGTGATCAGTAATTGGAGTTTCAATCATTGTTTTTATTATTTTAATTGGAATCAATATATATGTAAGAAAATTACGTAAGCAAATTGATGAAGAGGAAATTGCTAAAGGTACTTCATCTAATGTTGTTGGTGAAGAAGATGCAAATATATCGACATTAGAGAAAAAGATTATTGATGTTGCATCAAAAGAAATCGTTGAAGAAGAAGATGACTATCTTGGTACTTATTCAAAAGAAGAAATAACAGAAGAAGATATAACTTTAGAAGACAATGAAGACAATGTTATTTATATTTTTGAAACAAAAAATGATAAAATTTCAATAAAAAAGGTTCAATTAAAATAATGAACCTTTATTTAATTGCTGGAGGGACGGCATCTGGAAAAACTACAATAGCAAAAAATATTTGGGAATCAATTAATAAAGAAAAAAAAATTAATTTGATTCAATTAGATGATTATTATTTTCCTTTTTCTGTTTTAAAAGAAAAATTTAATGTAAAAAATGAAGAAGAGATAAATTGAGATCATCCAAGTACTATTAATTTTCAATTGTTAAAAAAACATCTAAAACAACTTGAAAATGGAGAAGTTATTAAAAAAAGTAAATTTATTTATAATACTAATGAATACTCTAAAACAGAATTTACTATTTATAATTCTGATGAAATAACTATCATTGAAGGAATTCATGCTTTATATGATGAAGAACTTAATGAAAAAGCTGATTTAAAAATTTATGTTCATGCAGATGCGGATATTCGTTTAATTAGAAGAATAAAACGTGATAGTGCAATTTATGGAGAATTTGATTCGGAAAAATTTTTAGATATTTGAGAAAAGCAAATTAGAGATATGCATAATATTTTTATTGAACCAAAAAAACATATTTCTGATTTAATCATCTCTACTAATAATCAAATTAAACCAAATTTTAATCAAAAAATAATTGAACTAATTAAAGATAGTATTATCAACGATAAGAGTCTTTGTGAAAAATAACCCTTTTTTTTAGGGTATAATTAATGTTGAAAACGAGGAAATTTAACTATGGTAAGTAATAATAATCATAATGAAGAAAAAATCTTCATGACAAAAGAAGCAATTGATGGTTTGAAATTAAAACTTGATAAGTTAATTAATATTGTAAGACCTGAAGTTTTAAAAGAATTATCTGAAGCAAGAAAACAAGGTGATTTAAGTGAAAATGCTGATTATGATTCTGCAAGAGAAAAACAAGCAGAAATAGAATCAGAAATTGCTAAAATTGAAACTATTTTAATTAATGTAGAGGAAATTAAAAGTGTCAATAATGATATTATTGAGATTTCTAATGTTGTTTCATTTGAAGATGATAATTTAAAAGAAACTAAAATTATTAAATTAGTTTCATCTCCAATTGAAATTGATCCTTTTAGTGAGGTAATTAATATTGCAGTTAATTCTCCAATTGGAAAAGCTATGCTTGGTAAAAAAGTTGGTGATGTTATTGAAATTGAAACTAACAATAATATCTCAAAAATTAAAATTTTAAAAATTCAATAATCTTTATTAATTAACTATTTCTTTATTTCAATTCTCATGATAACAAAGAAATAGTTTTTTTATATAAGGTAGATTTGTTATAATTTTTTGAAAGATAATTTTAAGAAAAATTAGTCATTGAACCACTTAGAAAAGGTTGTAAACAATTTTGTACCTTTTTCTAGTGTGTCGTGCAAATTTAAATAAACGGAGGAATAATGACATACGCAATTATCGAAATCGGTGGAAAACAAATTAAAGTATTTGAAGGTGAACCGATTTGAACAGAAAAATTAAATAATGAAGTATCTGAAGCAATTGTTTTGGATAAAGTACTTGCATTTTACGATGGTAAAAAATTACACATTGGAAAACCTTATCTTGATAATGTTAAAGTAGAAGCAACAGTTGAAAAGCAAGGAAGAGCTAAAAAAATCGTTATCTTAAGAACTAAACAAAAATCTAATTGAAAAAGAAAACAAGGTCATAGACAACCTTATACAAGATTAATGATCAATAAAATCGTTGCCTAATGATTAAAATTAATTTTCTAAAAGAGAATGATTTTTATAAAACTATCAATATTACTGGTCATGCAAATCATCGTTCAAATAATGAAGAATATGATGTTGTATGTGCTGGTGTAAGTAGTATTACTTTTGGTATTTTAAATAAATTAGATCAAGAAAATATTGATGGAGAATTAATTGTTGAAGATAATTTAATTATTATCGAAACTAATTCAAGCAATAACACTATTAATATAATTTTAGATACCTTATTTGTTCAATTAAGAACAATGCAAGAAGCGTATCCAAACCATATTAAAATATACATAAAGGAAAAATAGAAAAATGATGTTTAATTTTAAACTTGATATTCAATTTTTTGCTCATAAAAAAGGAGTAGGTTCTTCAAAAAATGGAAGAGATTCTGCATCAAAAAGATTAGGGCAAAAATTATCAGATGGACAAGTTGCTAAAGCGGGAATGATTATCTTTAGACAACGTGGAACTAAAATTCACCCAGGTAAAAATGTTGGTCGTGGAAATGATGATACTTTATATGCTTTAGAAGCAGGTATTGTTAAATACTCATCTAAAAGAGGAAAAAAACAAGTAAGTATTATTACTGAATAGTTTTTAAATTATCCCTATAATATTTATGGAGATAATTTTTTTTTATTTAAAACAAAAAATAAGTTAAAACAGAAAAAAGAAGGAAAGAATGTTTGCATATAAAAATAAACTAATTAAGAAAGAAAATATAAAAATCATAGATCACATGGATAGGCTAAATTTTATTTATACAAGTGAAAAACATGATTTTAAATTAATTATTAATCATATGAGAATGAATTCTAAATATAAAGTTTATTCTTTATCATTGGGCGATTTTATTTCAAAAAAAAACTTCCCTTTTTCAAGTAGAATTTTTAGAGATTTAGGATTAACAAAGTCAATTTTAGAAGGTTTTGAAGTTCAAGATGTTCAAGAAAATAAAAAAATTAGTGAGTATGCTAAGATTTTTTTAAATAATTTATTACCTACCACTGAAGAGGCAATTGAATATGATTTTGATTTTTCAATAAGATTTCAAAATAAGGAAAATAATCTTTCTCACGAATATAGAATTTTACTTTTTTTTAAATTACTTAATAGATTATTAGAAGATAATAAAAAAGAACTTGAAGCACCAATTCTTTTATTTATTAATGATTTTGAGTTATTTCAAAATCACTCTTTGTCTGATGAAATAAAAAAAGAATTATTACTTTTAAAAAAATATTCTTTTTTAACAATTTTAATTAATGTAAAATCATCATCAACTTTATTAATTAGTGAAAAAGATTATTGAAATTTTTATAAGTCATATAGAAATAAACATAATGAAGTTGTAATTCATAGCTTTAAAAAAGATTTAGAAAAAATTAATAAAAGTAAAATTAATTATCGAAAGGCAATTTTTTTTCTTTTATCATTTTATAATATTAATTTTATGAGTCCTAAAAAAATTATTTTTGTTACTGATAAACGTACAAAGTATTTAATTGATACAAAATTTAATCATAATATTTCAACATATTATATTGATGAAATAAATGAACTTAATGAACTATTTAAGTATTTTATTAAATTAAATTTCAATTATAAAATGAGAGTAGTTTTTTCTAAAAAGGATCTTAAAAAAGATAAATATGAAGAGTTTGTTTCATTATTAAATAAAAATAATATAGAATATACAAAATTCACTCCTTCTATTAAACTTAGTCAACTTTTTGCTTTAGAATCTAAATTTTCTTTAGAATCTTTAGAGATTGAAAAAGTAAAAACATTATATTCATTCATAGAATCCACAGTTCCAAACTTTTTCTTAAATAAAAAAGATAAAACAAAAAAAGATAAGAAGGAAGAATTTTTTGCTTCTTTAGAGAAATTAGATTTTGATGAAGCTATTGAAGAAACAATTATTGATATTGCTAGTGGAATCAAAGAACAAGATTCTTTTGATCTTACTGAAGAAGCAATTATTCAAGAAGTAAATAAAAGTATTTCCAGTGATGAAAAAAAATCAAAAAATAAAATAGCAAAAAAATATGATGATGCAAAAGAAAATATAAAATCTAAGATTTCCAAAACATATGATCACACTAAAACTGCTGTTAAAGAAAAAGTTTCTAAAACATATGATCATACTAAAACAATAGTTAAAGAAAAAGTTTCTAAAACATATGATCACACTAAAACAACAGTTAAAGAAAAAGCTTCTAAAACATTTAATTATTCTAAAGAAGAAACAATTAAAAAACTTCGTGAAGTGATGGAAAAAATTATTACAGAATCAATTAAATTTAAAAATAAAATTAAACCAATTGAAGTTAAAGAAAATGCAAAAATTAATTTTTTAGAAGATAAAAATCTAAATTTATATGAAATTAATTTTTTAACAATTGATCAAAATGAAGCTACAATTGAAATTAAATTTAATGTAAAAGATATTGTTGATTCTGTTGATAATTTCGAAAAACAAAATATAAAAGTAGTTGAAGAGATTATCGAAACACCTAGTATTGAAACTATTGAAATTAATAATCCTCTAGAAGAAACAACTATTGAAATTCTTCAAGAAGATTTAGTTGATCATAGTATTGCAACTAATAATCCGAAAATTTTTGATATTGAAGAAATAATTAATAATCAAATCAACAAACTTTCTACAGTTCAAACTATTGAATTACAAAGATTAATTGAGTTAAAACTTTTAGATGGAATTTTAACAACTAGAATAAATAAGTTTTTAAGTGATAACAAAGATAAAACTATTACAAAAAAACAAATGAGTAATGAAATTTTACATATCTTAATAAATATTACTAGTAATAAAAATAATAAAAAATCTGTGGTAAAAGAAAAAAAACCAAAACATAAGAAAAAAAATAGAACGTGGAACAAATAATATTATTTCGATAAAAAAAATGTAACTTTAATAGTTACATTTTTTTATTTTAAATTATTTAAGTATTTAAATCTTTTTTAATTTTATCAATTATTTTTTGTTCATCATTATCTAATTCTCATGATAAATCTGAAAATAAATCAATGTTCATACTTAAATCAAATTTTTCTTCTTCTTTTATTAATTTTTCAATATTTTCTTTTTTACTATTATTAAGTTTATTTTTAGAAAGAATTATTTCTTCATTTACTTGTTGATTTTCTTCATTGTAAGTTTTATTATTTTCTTTCGTTAATTGTTCATTTACTTGTTGATTTTCTTCATTGTAAGTTTTATTATTTTCTTTCGTTAATTGTTCATTTACTTGTTGATTTTCTTCATTGTAAGTTTTATTATTTTCTTTTGTTAATTGTTCATTTACTTGTTGATTTTCTTCATTGTAAGTTTTATTATTTTCTTTTGTTAATTGTTCATTTACTTGTTGTTTTTCATAAATTATTTCTTCTTCTTTTTGCTCATTAAATATCTTACTTACTGTTGTAGTTTTAATATCATCATATGTTTCTTCAATTGTTATTTCTTCAATAATTTTATCTTTTTTGTTAATTGATTCTTTTTTAGAAGAATTATTTTCTAAAGAAATTTTATTAATTTGCTTTAATTCTTCTTCAGAGATATTTTTTCTTGATCGAAATAAATAAATTAATAAAAAAATTATAATAATAATTAAAATCACAGAAGAAGCTATTAATAATCAAAAATCTTTTCCTGGATTAGCGAATAAAACTGAACTTCCTAAGAATAAACTTCCTCCGAATAAGACGTTAAATTTATTTTTAATCATTTTTACACTTCCTTGTTTTTTTCTTTTTATAAAATAATTATAAATTATTTTATAATGTTTGCTTTATGAAACTTTTATCATTTATCATTAATTGAGTTTTCTTTTTGAAGTTTTTCAATTTTTCGTTTTTCTTTTCTACGATTTTGTTTTTCAATTAGTTCTAAATCAATTAGAGTAAATGGTCTATTATTAAAGTTACCATAAATATTATTTATTTTAAAAGTAAAAATAAATGCTTTAGGATCAATGATGTTAATAATCTTTAATACATCATTCATTTCTTCTTCGTTAATAATTGTTTGTAAAATTTTTCTTTCTTTGTGAGTGTATCCACCTTCTACTCTTAGAATTGTATGATTTCTATGATATTTTAAATTATTTAAGTAATATGAAATTTCATCTATTTTTGTTGAATTAACTTCAATCATTCTTTTATTTTTAACTGAATACATTTTAGAAGAAACAAAAGAAATAATAGTAAAGTAAACAATTGAAGCAAAAATTTTAGGATTTAAAAATATTTCTAAAAAATTAGTAAAAGAATTTATTTCTTTATTTAATATTGAAAACAATAAAGTTCAAATAAAAGAATTAATTATACTAATGATAAAGGTAATTTTTCCTATAGATATTTGTTTAGTTCTCCCTAATCATTTAACTATTGGATCAAGACCGAAAGTACTACCACCTTTTTTAAGTGCAAGACCAACTCCATAACCATATCCAATTCCTCCAATTAAAGCAATTAAACTATATGAAACAAATTTAATTAAGTCAGAAGAATTCTTTAATTCTTCTGCATCAAAAAATTGAATGCTATTAAAACCCGGAACAAAGGTAAAAAATAATGATACAGTTATGTTCACCATTAAGACATAAAATGAATAGAGAAAAAATTTTTTCCCTAGTAATTTATAAGCAAAAATAAAAATAGGGATATTCAATAAAATATAAAAAGTTCAATAAACTGTAATTTTTTTACTTTCTGATGGAGTACTAAAAATAAAACCATTAAAAAGATAAGATATTCCTTGTGAAATTCCAGCAAGTCCAGGAGAAAAAATTTCAATATAAATAATTAGGTAATTAGTTATAAAAGCTAATAATATTCCAATCATTGTAAAGGTAATTCATTTGTTTATTCTTTTTTTATGTTCGTTTTTTTCTTTTAATTTTAAAAGATCACTAATTGCTTTTTCATTCGATAACATTTGTTTTTCCTACATTATTAATAATATTTTATTTTATTATAATAACATAATAATTACTTTCTTAATAATTTTATTAAAATAATTGAGATTTATTTTTAAAAAAAGAATTCTTGTAAACAAGAATTCTTTTTTCATTTAAATAAAAAAATTTAAATGAAAAAACTTATAAAATAAATAGCGTTTATGTTTAAAGTATAGCAAATTTTTTTAATAATTAATCATTTATAGAATTTTTTTATTTGTTATCATAGTTTTATAAATAGTTAAATAAAAAATATTTAAATGAGGAAAAGATGAGGAAAGAACAAACATCAAGTTTTGAAGGATTAAAACATAACATTGATCAGTCAGATTCAGTCATACCCACGGCAACAAATTTAGACAATGAATATATTTTGTTGATGGAAAATATTACTAAAGTTTTTTTAAATGGAAAAATTATTGCTAATGATGACATTACAATTGGATTTAAAAAAGGTAAAATTCACGCAATTATTGGTGAAAATGGTAGTGGAAAATCAACTTTAATGAGTATTCTTTTTGGATTATATAAACAAGAAAAAGGAACTATCTTTCTTGAAGGAAAACCAAAAAATATGTATTCATCGGGTGCAGCAAAAAAATATAAAATTGGAATGGTACACCAACACTTTCATTTAATTGATACTTTTACAGTTTTAGAAAATATTTTATTAGGACAAGAAGAAGATTTTATGAAAGGCGTAGTAATTGATTGAAGTTTAGCAAAAACTCATTTTGAAAAAATTTCTTCATTGTATGATTTTGGTTTGGATCCAGATAAAAAAGTTTCTAAACTTAATGTTGGACAAAAACAAAAAGTTGAAATTATGAAAGTTTTGTGAAAAGAAAAAAACATTATTATTTTTGATGAACCAACAGCAACACTTTCAGTAAAAGAAATTGAAGAACTATTAAATATTATCAAACTTCTTAAAAAACAAGAAAAAACAATTATTTTTATTTCCCATAAATTACAAGAAGTAAAAGAAATATCTGATGAAATTAGTATTTTAAATAAAGGTAAATTACAAGGAACTTTTGAAAATACTAAAGATTTATCAAAAAAAGATATTGCAAATTTAATGTTTTCTAATATTGATTCTGTTCAATTAGATAATAGTAAAAGAAAAGTTAATGAAAATAACAAAGTTTTAGAAGTTAAAAATCTTAGTTATATTACTTCTTCAGGATTTAAAGCTTTAAATGAAGTTTCTTTTGATGTTAAAGAAGGGGAAATTTTTGGTCTTGCAGGAATTGAAGGTAATGGACAAGAAGAGATAGTTAAATGTATCGTTGGAATTAAAAAAATGAGTGGTGGAGAAATTATTTTAAATGGAGAGGTAATTAATAAGCATTCAATTGCCAAAAGAAATAAAACTATTTCTTATATTCCTATTGATCGTGCAAAGTACGGGATGGTTTCTGAAAAATCAATAGAATTTAATTCCATTATTTCTGATTTAGATAATCCTTATTTTGGTAGACTAAAATTTAAAGTTAGAAATAATAATAAAAATATTATTATGAACAAAAGTAAGATTAAAGAACATACCAAAGAAATTATTAAATTAATGCAGGTAGATGGTGCAGATGATATTGAATATCCAATTAGAAATCTTTCTGGTGGGAATCAACAAAAATTTGTAATTGGAAGGGAATTATCTAAAAAACGTAATTTAATTGTTGCTGGTCATCCAACAAGAGGACTTGATATTAAAGCAATTAATAATATTTATCAAAAAATGATTGATGTTACTAAACATTCAACAATTTTATTATATTCATTAGAAATTAATGAATTAATGAATGTTTGTGATCGGATTGCAGTTTTATATAAAGGAAAAATTGTTGATATTATAAATCCTGAAAATGAATCAATTCAAAGTATTTCTAGATTGATGATAGGAGAAAGAAATGACTAGTGTCAAAAGTGTCCCAGGGAAGAAAGGGAACACAAGTAAATTTTTTACTAATTTAAATCAAAAAATAGAGAAACCATTATATTCATTATTATCTATTGCAATTGGTTTCTTTTTTGCATTTATTATAATTTTAATTATTGGAGGTAACCCATTACTTTATATTTCTAATATTTTTAAAGGTAACTTTTATTCATTAGAATCATTTGGAAATTTTTTAGCAACTCTATCATGAATGATTTTAATTGGGTTATCAGTTTCTGTTTCTTTTAAAGCAGGTTTATTTAATATTGGAGTTGCAGGGCAAATGATGGCAGGGGGAATTAGTGGATTTCTTTTTGCATATTATGCTCATATTGGTAGAGTTGGAGTTATTTTTTCAATTTTAGTTCCATTACTTACAGGGATGTTCATCGCTTGATTTATAGGAATGTTAAAAGTAAAACTTGGTGTTAATGAAGTCTTATCATCAATTATGATAAATTGAATTATTTATTGAGTGTATCGTTTCTTTACAAATCCATCATACTTTAAATTCGTCGATACTTCAACTGGATCAACAGTACCAATTAATCCAAATAACTCTTTACAATTTGATTGATTAACAAATATTTTTGGACCACATTCGTTTATTAATATTGGAATTATAATTGCATTGTTTGTTTTAGGATTAATTGTTTTCTTTTATGTCTTTACTAATTGAGGGAGAAAACAAAATATCTTAGGAACTAATCCTAAAGTGGCAAAAAGTATTGGAATGAAATCTGATCGTGAAATTATGAAAACAATGGCACTTTCAGGAGCGCTTGCAGGACTTGCTGGTTCAGTGTATTATTTAGGAATTAAAGAAGCACTTCCGGCAATAGGAAGTGATATCCCAGGAGAAGGATTTAATGGAATTACAATTTCATTAATTGCTTTTAATAATCCTGCAGGAATTCTTTTTTCTTCAATCTTTGTTTCTATGTTATACAATTCTAACTTAATGGTTTCATCTGTATTGAATCCAAAAATTTCTACTTTAATTTTGGGAATTATTATTTTAATTATTTCCTTTTCACAATTCTTAATTATTTATAAACCAATTGATAAAATTGTAGATAAATTTACTAGAAAAAAAGTTATTGAAAGTCCAAAAACTATTGATCAAACTATAATTAAGAAAAATAATTTAGAAGCAGAAACAACTACAGAAATTGAAGTTTTTAAAAAATCTATTCCAAAAACTATTGATCAAACTATAGTTAAAGAAAATAATTTAGAAGCAGAAACAACTACAGAAATTGAGATTTTTAAAGAATCTATTCATAATGAAAACAAAGAAATTTTTTCAGAAAACTACGAAGATAATTTAAATGAAAATGATGTTTATAAAATTAAAAAAGAATTAATCAAAGAAGAAATGAAAAAATTACCGATTAAAGATAATAATGTTTTATTGGAAAATAAAAATTCTAATAATTATCATAGTGAAAAACTTCATGAAAAAAACGTTGAAATTTCTTTAGAAAAATCTTTTGATATTTTAATTAAAAGTTTAAAAGAAGAACAAGAAAAATCTCATGAAAAAATAAGAAAATCATTAAGAGAGGATTTATAATGTCAATATTTTATTCAATATTAGAAACATTTATTATTTTATGAGCTTCATATTTAATGGTTTCTTTAGCTGGGTTATATAATGAAAAATCAGGAATTACTAACATTGGATTAAATGGAATTATGGTAATGGGTGCAATGACATATGCTGTAGTGATGACTTCACCATCAATTCGTAATGCTTTAGGAGCATTTACTCCATTTCTTGGAATTATTCTTGGAGCAATCGTTGGAATGTTTTTCTCTTGATTGTTTGGAGTAGTAACTATTACATTTTATGCAGATCAAGTTATTGCAGGAACAGCGATTAATATTATTACTGCTGCCATTTCTGTCTTATTTATTCAATTAGTTTTTGGTCAAGATTTTTTAAGTTGAAGTTTTGATAATCCTATTAATAATTTTCCAATAAATATTGTTTACCTAAGTTTTTTAGTATTAGCAATTATTGTTATTTTAATTAGTATGTTCGTTATCAATAAAACTAAATTTGGATTACATTTAAAAGCTAGTGGAGAAAATCCATATGCTTTAGAAACTTCAGGAGTTTCAGTAACAAGAGTTAGATACATTGCAGTTTTAATTTCTGGTCTTCTTGCTGGTGCAGCCGGTGCGATAGCAATGCCAGGATTTTCAAAAACCTTTAATGGGACAATTAATGGAATGGGCTATATTGCTCTTGCTATTTTAATTTTTGGACAATGAAAAATTATTGGGATTACTATTGGTTCATTTATTATTGCTATTTTAATGGCATTAGGAAGTTATTGAGAAGCACTTGGAACAGTTGCGAATATTATTCCTGTTGAATTAATTAGAATGTTACCTTTCATTATGCCGATAGTGATTATGATTTTTGTGAAAAGTTCTAATTCACCAAAAATGATTGGAATTCCATTTAGAAAAGATGAAAGGGTTTAAATAGTGAAAGCAGTCAAAACAAAAATTAATAATTTAGTTACCTTTATTATTATCGCTTCAATTTTAATTGTTACTATTGGTGTTTCAATTGGAGTATTTTATAATAAAAAAACTCCATCAATTGTCTTTGTTCCATCTCAACCAATTATTTTAGATAAATCTATTAATCAAAATATGCATGAATCTAGTAAGCAATTTGTTAAAGATTATCAAGAAGAAGAATATAATTATGTTTCACCGCTTTCTCATGATGAAATTGGATATCAACAATTGTTTGATACTTTATATGCTAATGGTACTAAAGTAATTTCAACAAGTGGTGATCCAACAGAGTTAGCTGCAATTAAAAGCACTTTAGAAAAATATCCATATAAAGATGATTCAGATGAAAATAAAATTTCACTTTTTATCGATGATACTTCTTGAGCCGCTGATGATATCGAAAATATTATCTCTGTTAAATTTTTAGCAAACCAAGCTTCATTCATTGAAGGGATTCTTTCATCAATGTATGTTTATACATATTTTGATGATGTTGCCGATTGAACTCTTGGTACTTGAGGAGGGATGCAATTACTAACTGTAATCCAATTACTTTCTGGATTTGAACAAGGAATTAATTGATTTAATTATCAAGTTCTTGGAACGGAACTAGATGGTAGTGAAGTTAAAGATCCTACTGGTGAATTTTCTGATTTACATAAATCATTGAAAATAGCGCCAAAAGAAAAAGTTAATTTAATTAATTATCAAGGTAAAACTGCAAACTATTTTGAAAAAGCTCCTAATTCAAATGATACATATTTTTCAAATTCTTTTATTATTGGTGAAGGTTCTTCTCTTGCAATAGGTTTACTTAATCATAATGCAAAAATCTTATTCCCGATAGCTGGTGGTCAATCTATTGATGCGCTTAACTTAATTAGAAAAAATGAAACAAAAGATAATCCAATTAAATATATTGGAGTTGATACTGATTCTAAAATAGCATATCCGGATTATAAAGATCTTGTATTATCTTCATCAACTAAAGAAACTGCTTTAGCTAATTATTATGCTTTATGATACTCTTTGGGAAAATATAAAGATGAGCATAAATCTGATTATTTTGGTAAAGAATATAATCCATTCGATTTTATTGATCCTTTTTCTCAAGAGGAAGATTCTAAAGGGTGAAGATATAAACATCCTTCAACAATAAAAACTGAAGTTGGGCAATTTGGGCAATTAGAGTTCGGTGATAAGTTTGTGGGTTCATATAATAACGGTGGTGTTGCTGCTACTGGGATTGATGGTAGCGATACAACAATCAATCAGTTGTGGGAAGATTTCATAATCAAATCTGGTCATGAAGAGTTAACAACTATTACTATTAAAGAATTCATGGATGAAGCTATTAATGAACAAAACTTTGTTTCAAATGATGTTGATAATAAAATTGAAAATTTTTCAGATACTTTCCTTATTGGTTCAGATGATAAACCAATAAAAGAATTAAGTAAAAATACAAAACCAGGAGTTTTATGAATTCCTGATTGAAATATATATTAAAGATAATTATTTCTTGTTATTATAAGACTAGTAAAAAAATATCTTTTAAGTTTTTTATAATAGATACAATCTTTTTAAAAGATTGTATCTATTTTTTTTAAAGAAAACTCTATTTAAAATCTTTTTATTTTCTTAAAAAAGATATTTTGTTAAAATATGTTTATGAACTATAAAAACAAATGACTATTTAATTTATTAATTTTTCCATTGGTGACTTTAACACCAATGTTTATTTATTTTATAATCCAAAGTACTTTGGGTGATGGAACTAGTATTCTTCCACCTACTGTTACTTTTACTCCATGGATTTTTTTATTTTTTATTCCTGTTTTTTTAATTTCAATGCTTTGATATTATCTTGAAATTAATGGTTATAAAAAATTAAAATGAAACGCTATCTTAATGGTTGCTATTTTTGCTATTGGAGAAGCATTTGTAACCTTTTTAATGTATTATGTACTTCCATTTTTTTATCTTCAAAACCCTGATAATCCAAGTATTTTAGGAATTATTTTTTCTCTTCTATTTCTTCTTATTATTGGGATAACAATATATAATTTTTATTTTAAATTAATTGCTTCTGCACTTTCTTTTAAAGGGCCACTATCTTATTCAATTCATAGAATTGCATATGATTTAGTACCGACTTCTATTTTTAAAATGTGAAAATTTGATCTTGATGTTTATTTAAATATAAGTAATAATTATTATGAAAATTATTCTTTTTTATTTACAAAAAAAGGAATTTATATTTTAGATTTTTTAGAAATTGATAAAGGAATAAAAGTAAATTTTGAATATGAAACTATCACTACCAAAGAAAAGGAAATAAGTTTTCCTTCATTAATGATTAATGATAATTTTGCTTTTGCCACTAAAAGTATTGAACAAAATCAATCAAATGATAATATAATTGATATTTTCGATTCTTTAAATAAAGCGATTATTTCTTTTCCAGAAATTAATTATGCTCCTTCTTCAAAAGAAAAAATTAAAGTTGTAAAAAAACAAGATAATAGTGATTACATTAAAAATATTCTTTATAGAAGAAATCATCTTTTGGAAATATTAGAAGCAACTAAAATTAAAACTAATTTAACAAAGAATGAAATTGAAGAATTACCAATTATTAATGTTTTAATTTTTGAAGATGAAAACAAAACTTATGAAGGGTCTAATGAAAACTTTATTATTACCAATAAAAAAGATTTTTTAAAAGCCGTTAATAAATTAGAAACACTTTTACCTGTTAAAAATAATACTATTAAAAAAGTAAGAAAAAGTATTTTTGATTAATGAAAGAAAAACAAAGAAATTTAAAAAGATATCATAATCTTTTATTTTCTTTTTTATTATTATTGGTTTTTATTACAATTATTGCTTCTTCAATTTTTATGGATTATAAAAGTTCAACATTTATAATGGAATATTATAATTTACTATATGATAAATCAATCAATGAAGAAACTCATACTACGATAGAAGAGACAGTTAAAACTGATAATCAACTTTATCTTCAAAACAAAAAATATAATTCTGTTTTCGTTCCAAAAGATAGTTCTTCATTGGCAACTTCTTTTACTCCTTTTTTTGATAATGGTACAAAAGCAATTTTTGCTAGTGGATTTTTATTTGAACAAGCAATTAAAGAAAATCTAAGTAATCTTAATAATTTTATTATTTATGTTGATGATGGTGCTAAAACATTTGTCAATAATCCAAATAAATATATTACTTCAATTTCAATTCCTGAAATTACTTCTGGATTTTTAGCAGGAATTCTTGGATCAATATATTTAACTACTGTTTATGATAATCCAAAAGATTGAAAAGCAGGGTTATGAGGAGGCTTTCCTTTTTTTTCTATTGTTTTATTTATGAGTGGCTATCAATATGGAATGGAATTTTTTAAATATGAATTTCAAGAGATTATTCCTAATGTTGATCAACTAGAATTGTTGTCACCTTTTCCTAATAAAACTACTCCTGAACAGAAATGATATACCAACAGTTTTAATCTTGATGGTAGTGGAACAACAGCAACAATTAATTTGCTTAATCAAGGGGCAAAAGTAATCTATCCGATTGCTGGTTTTCAAACTAAGGAAGCACTAAACTATATTAGTGAAAATAATCTTGATGCTAAGGTAATTGGAGTTGATTCCGATGCTTCAATTAAATTTCCGGAAAATGAAAAAGAAATACTTTTTTCAACTACTAAAGATTTTAAAAAACCTTTAATTGAGGACATTAATGCCTTTTATACATCTTCAAGTAATGATGAAATTTCTAAAAAATTAAAAGAAAATGAAGTTTTTTCTTCAGAAATTACTTTCAATCATAATGATTCAAAAAGCTTTGATAATTACTTAAAAGCTTTTGGAAAAAAATATTCTTTAGAAATTTTTGATAAAATTAATATAAATGAAGTAATTAATTATCTTCAAAAGACAACATTATATAAAACCTTATTAAAATATTCTAACTTTGCAGATAGTGCTACTTTTTCTTCTGAAGGAAATGTAACTCTATTTAAATAAAAGTATTGGATAGAAAAGAAAGAAACAAAAAATGGAAACAAATTTAAAACATATAAAAGCGGCATTTATTGATATTGATAATACTCTAGTTTACGGAAATGATATTAATGATATTTCTCAAGAACATATCGATGCATTGAAACATCTTCAAGATTTAAAAATTTATACTATTCTTGCTACAGGCAGAAGTGAAGAAGATGCTTTAAAACTAAGGAAAATAATCAGAAAAAATTCTTATGGAGATTTTACTATTGTTTCTAATGGTTCAAAAATTATTGGTAAGGATTTAAAAGTTATAGAAAAAAATTATCTTACTAAAGAACTATATGATTCTTTAATAAAATTTGGGATTAAAAATAACTATACTATTAAAGTCTCTAATAATCCTAAAATTTATACTAATAATTCTTCTTTAAAAAGAATTGCAAATACTTTTTATAAAAAATATCAATTTGATGAATTAGAAGAAATTTATAATTTAGATTTTAAAGAAGAACATCTTGCAAAACTAGGTTTTTTATTTTTAAACAAGAAAAAAGCAAGAGAAGCATATGATAATATTCATAATCATTTTTCTGATCAAGTTGAAGCGATTATTGTTGGTAAAGGAAGATATTTAGAAATTACTGAAAAAGAAATATCAAAAGCTTTTGCAGCTAAAATCTTAGCAGAACAATTAAACTTTAATTTAAGTGAAGCAATTGCTTTTGGAGATTCTTTAAATGATTTATCTTTATTTAAAGAAGTAGGTACTAAAGTAGCTGTCGGTAATGCTATTGATGAAATAAAAAGCATCGCTACCTATGTAACAGACTCAGTAAAAAATAATGGTGTTGCTAATTTTATTAATAAAAATTTTTAATCAAAAAACTAAAAACACTAAAACATCTTTAATAAATGTATAATATGTGTATATAAATGTTTTTTTTATGTTAAAAAAACTATTATTTTTGGAGACAATTTATGAAAGAAAAAAAAACAAATAAAAGGAAATTTGGTTTAATTAAGTTTAATTTTTATAGTAAAAAACAAATAAACAATGCTACTAAAAATAAATTATCACCGATAAAAGTTAATTTTAATAAAAAAGAATCGTTATTGTATCTTTCCATACCTAAAAACAAAGATAGTTTAAATTCCCAAGCAGTTAAAGTTTATGGTGAGTATGTTGTTAATGGTAAAAAAATACTTTTTGGAAGAGTTATAGAAAAAACAAATTATTTTTTTATTTCCTTTTTATTAAGAGAGAACAAAGACATTGAAACCTTCTTTTCTAAAGGAGAATTTTTAACTAAAAATAATATTGTTAATAGCAATAAAAAAACTTCTCCTATTGATATTCTAGCTGCTGATAAGCAAGAAGAAGAGTTAACATCAAATCTTTTAGATACACAATTAGTTTTAGAAAGAGAACATCAACCGATAAACTTAGAAGAGTTTTTATCTATTTCATTTATTGTTACTAATGATAAAGATAAAAAAGTAAATAATGGAGTTGTTGAAGTGCTAAAAACTTCAGCAACAAATAACATTGTGGAAGCGAGTTATTTAATCGAAGAAACATTAGAGTTTGATAAGAAATTTTTATCTGTTTCATTTGATGTTACAAATGATGCTTCTCTTTTAAAAGAAAATTCATCAATGGTTGGTGATAATGCTTTAGAAGAAGAAAATATTTTTGAAGATGAAGATTCATTTGATGGAAATAATTATGAAGTTAATTATTTTGATGATGAAGAAGATGAATATGATGACGAATCAGATTTTATTGACGAAGAAGATGAATATGATGACGAAGAATTCATCGATGAAGAATATGATAACAATATTATCGAGGATGAAAATAAAATTTCTAACGAAAATAAATATCTTTTTGAAGAAAATTCTTCAACAATAGAAAAAATTATCTCTAATGATGAATTAGAAGAGGATAATTATCTTGATGCTATAACTGTTGAAAATAGTAGAGACATTATAGAAAATGAAGGTCTTGTAGATCTTGTGGATGAAGAAAAACAAAATGAATCACAAAAAGTTTTAACTTCAAATGACAACATAAATGACACAAATAATACTTCAAAAACTAATCAATTAAGAAATGATGATTTCTTTGATGAAGAAACTAGTGAATTTACTAAAGAAGAATTATTTGATTTCTTTAATAAAATTAAAGAAGAAGAAATAGTTCCAACAATTTTAGAAGACGATTTTGATGATTCAGAATTTTTCCTTGAAGAAGATAAATTAATTAATCAAATTTATCATGAAAACAATAAAACTTCTTCTGAAGAAGAAATCTTGTTAGATAACAAAGACAAATTTGAAGATGATTACATGTACATGGATAAATATATAAGAAATGAAATTGAAAAACAAAAACAACATGATTTTGAAAAAAAAGTAATTGATAATGTTTATCATTAATGTTATATCTATAGCATAGTTTAAATTTTATAAAGAAACAATTGTTGTTTCTTTATTATTTATTAAAAAAATAATTTACAAAGTAATTTTAAGAAAGTTGAAAAATGAAAAACCAAAAACAAGAAAAGAATCAGTATGGTCTAATATCAATGATTGCTATTATCATTGGTACGGTAGTTGGTTCTGGAATTTATGTAAAAAATAATCAAGTAATGGAAGGAACTGGATCTTCAATTCTTGCAACAATTGCTTGGATTATTGGTGGATTATTGGTTCTTGCAATTCTTGTATCAATTGTAGAAATTTCTTCAATTACCAAGAATCGAAATGAACAAGGAACAATTAACTCTTGAACAAGATATTTTTGAGGTCCTAAGGCTTCAATGTTTGTTGGGGGATACTTTTTATTTGTTTATTTTCCATTAGTTGTTTCTTCAGAAGCAATATTTGCAGTTAATCAATTATTTGAATCGGTAACATTCAAACATCAAATGCATGCATTTTGGATGATTACTTTATTTGCGATTTTGATTATTTTGATTTCGTTCATGATTACAATCTTTTTTACAAAAACAACAAAAGGAATTACCTTATCAGGAACAATAATTAAAATTATTCCTTTATCACTAATAGTATTATTTGCTATTTTAATTGGTGTTGGAACTAATATTTCGGATATTTCGGTTAATAATATTTTTGATCCAAATAATATTATTAATAAAGGAGCAGGAAATCTAGATGCTTTTGCAGATGGTTTAGATGGTAGTTTATTTAATAATTTCTCTCAAGTATTAATGGTTTTACCACCAATATTATTTGCCTTTGATGGATTTATTTATTCTGCTTCTCTTTCAACAGAAGCAAAAAGCGAAAATACTTATAAAATTGCAGCTATTATTTCTATTTTAGCAATTACTTTAATTTATATTTTATTTTCAATTTCCACATTTGCACTTGCGGATGTTCAAGAAGGAACTACTTCTGCAGATGCTTTTTCAATTAGTGCAGTTTTATCACATTTATTTGTTAGAAATGAAAAGGATAATTGAATATTGGTAGCAATGTCAATCGTTGTTTCAATCTCAATTATTACTGCTGTTTTCGGATATGCTACTTCATATATGTGATCAATGTCTGATGCTTCAAACACTAACATTATTGTTGATAAAGATAGTTCTTTATTACAAAGAATTGATAATCGTAATCCATATAAATCTGGATTAAGAATTCTTTATTTATCACTTATTGCGGTTGTTCTTATGCGAGGGCTTGATGCTGTTGCTTGATTTACTTCAGCAGGTTTAGTTGAAGTGGATGGAGGTACAAAAGCATATATTGGTATGAGTGATTACATTTCTAATTTATATACTGTAATTAACTTTGTTATTTATACTTTTGTAATCACTGGTGGATTAGTAAATAGATTTACTAAAAAAGTAGAAGTTGATAAATCCAAAACTTTCATTCCGGGAGCAATAATATCAATTGTTGGAATGTCATTTGTTGTTCTAATAATGGGTTATGGAATTTTTAGTGATTTATCTAATGGAATAACTTCGGGAGACAAAGCTAAAATGAATTTAGCGATTATTCAACTATCGGTAATTCTTGCTATTGTTTTTGTTATTTTGTTTTCTTTCTTCTATCAATCAAGAAACATTAAAAAACAACCTGCTTCAGTTTGAGAAGCAAAAAAACCATATCAAGATGCATATTCTAAACATATGACAATGAAAGAATATATTGAATCTTTAAAATAATTTTTAAAATTTAAAATCAACAACTCCAATTGTTGATTTTTTTGTTGATTATTTTACTTTTATATATATATTTATGTATGGAAGAAAAAAAGAATTGATTAAAAGAATTAAACGAAATAAAATTGCTTGAATTGAATATAAATTTTATTGTAAGAACATTTTCAAATCGGATTGATAAATATTTTCAAATTAAAAATAAAGAAGAAATTAAAGGATTAATAAAGGATCATTTAGCTGATATTGAAGAAAATAGAGAAATTTTTGCTTCTTTAGAAGAAATGTCTAATGAAAAGATTTTTGAACTTTATATTCTTCTTGGAGTTAATTTTTTAGATTTTTTAAAAGAAGATTTCAGAAAGAATTATTTATAAAAAGATAAATTTATATTAAAATATTTTTATTAGAGAAAAGTAAAAAAAGAAATGGGATAATTTAATGAAAAAACTAAAAGTTTTGTCGTTTGTGTTTGTGGTATTGGTAATTTTTCTCTCTATTATTTTAGGAGTAAAAACAAGTTTTAATGATTTGGAAAATAATCTTTATGAGCTTTCTTGGTTTCCTCAAAAAACTTTTTCTTTAAAAGAAGATAAAGAAATAAGTATTTCCGATATTCCTCAAGGTGAATATCAATATAGTTCTAATGATGAATATGCTTTAATTAATATAAAAAATGATAAAGAAAATGAATGGTATAAATTTAACAATAAAACTTTAACATTAACTGAAGAAACAAATTTGGATAATTTTTCTTTTGAAGACCTTAGAGAAATAAGGGATAATAAAGTTAGATTTTCAAGTGGACTAAATGAAAGTGATTTTTATTTTGATTTATTAAGCGATGACTTAAATGTGGGCGGAAATATTAACTCATTAGACAATTATAGATTAAATGTTTTAGAGACTGATAGACCTGTAATGGGAGATATATATGATTTACAAGTCTTTATTAATGACAATGAAAACCCAACATATGATAAAACAGATAAAAAAACCGCACCATGAGATAAAGCTCCTTCACAGGAAGTTATTTATGCAGATCAAGATCATTTAGTTGTTAAGAATAACGATATTGGTTCAGGAGATAAAACTAAATTTGGATATATTAATTATTCAACAAAAAATTCAATTGAAGATATTACTTATAAAAATAAGGATATTAGTAGTTTTGATCCAAATAGTTTTTCAACGATAAATAGTATGTGGATTAATAATATTAAAAACAAATCTTTTATTAAATATGATGTTAGTACTAATACTTTTGAACCAGAATTATATTTTTATGATGAATTGTATGGAAGATATCTTAGTGATTTTGAAATTTTAAAAAAAGATAACAAATTTTATTTATTCAAATTAGATGAAGGACTTTCTTGAGGTGAATTAACAGTAAAAATAGAACTTCCTTTTTTAGAAGGAAAAACAATTACAAATTATAAACAAACAAATAAAGGAAATTATTATTTCATAATAGATAATGGTTCTAATCAAAAAGTTTATTTTCTAGATACTACAAGTAGTTGATTTAAGAAAGAGCCTATATATAGTCAAATATTTTCTTTTTCAAGTAAACCGACAAAATTGTTTTATGCACTAGATTATTTCTTTGTTTATGAATATAACGATACTATTTATACTAAAACATTTCCATGGATTAATAATGTTAATTATAAAGGTGATTATTTTTTTAATGAAAATATTTATTTAGATCAAGATATTTCTTTTCAAATTAATAACTCTCAAATTGCAAGTCTTTTTGTAAACGACAAAATGATTGAAAAGAAACATAATGTTTATGAAATTTTTTTAGATAAGAAAGAATTTATAGAAAAAGAATATAGAATTAAAATAAAATTTAACAATGGAAAGATGGATAAAATTGTTCTTCCAAAAATAATTATTTTAAGTGATTATAATCCTAATATAGTTGTTAATAATGTAGATAATGGTAATAATATAACTCCATACGTTACTAATGATATAGAAGTTGATCAAAAAGATACAAGTAATTTTTTAATTGATGATTTTTCTTCTTCTTATGAAATGAATGCTTCTATTGAAGGTAATTCTAAAGCATTAATCAAAGAAGTTAATTTAGATGGAAAGATAGTTGATAAAGAAAAAATTGTTATTTCTGATATTGGTTATCATAAACTAGATATTAAAGATAACTTTGGAAAAGAATGAATTTATCAATTTGTAATTGTTGGTTCTTCAATTGCTAAACCAGTAAATTATTTTGATACAGAAGAAGGAAAAGAAGTAAGAGAAGTTGCCATTGAAAATGGTTATTCCAAAAATCTTGATTTTTATTATAAACTAAACTCTCTTCAAGTTAATATGTTGATTGATCACTTGGGAACATTATTTAAATTAAATGATTTTGTTGAAGATGCTGGTTCTTTTGCAAATTTTCTTAAAAATTTTCAAACAAAGTTAATTGATTGGTATGGTGATAAAATTCCATTAAATAGAATTAAAGTTGATGATATTAAAAATAATATTTCTTTTGATAAAGTTTTAAAAACAACTTTTATAAGTAGCGTTGAAGATTTTTTTCATTGTGAAATTGAAGATATTGATAAAGAATTATCATTTAACTATTCTTTTAATGATAATAAAAATTATCTTAATCAAAACACTAAGTTAACAATTTCAAGAGTAGAAAAATCACATTTTCTTGGTAGTATTAAAATAGAAAATATTCCTATTGATTTAATTTTTAATTATTATAATCTTGATAAATTAAATGATAATCAAGATTTTACAGATATGGTTTTTGAGAATTTAAATCAATTTTATTCAGAGAAAAGTTTTACTTCTGAAACACATTATGGAGAATTAAAATTAAATTTTTATAATTTAATTATTGATACCATTAATGAATATGATAATAGTTGATCATCTTCACCTTCAAAAGATTTAAATGATGATAAAATTTTATTACAATTATCTGATGTAAATATTGTTATTAAAAATAAGGAAAAAAATATTTCGGATAGTACTACTTTGGGAGAGGTTGATTATTTTAGAATAAATCTTAGTGTTAAACATTCTAAAGAATCAATTGCTTATCAAGAAATAGGAAAGACAACTAACATTAAAGTAAAAAATAATAATTACATCAGACACAATGTTTTTTATAATTTTAAAGGTTTTTTTATCCTTTTACTTATTATTATTATTGCATTATTTATATTGTTAATTATTTTTATTGTTAGACCTTGAGTGATATATTGATATAAAAATAAAAACTTGGAAAATAAAAAAAACAAGTATTAATTAAGAAAGAGAAAAGAGAAAACAAATGAACAATTTTATACTAATTTTAGACGGAACTGCAGAAGAATATTTATATTTTTTATCAAAATGATTTTTAATTGGATTAACATTATTGGTGATATTAATGCTTTTTGTTGGATTAATGTGGTATTTTAGAAAAATATGAAATTCAAGAGATGATGAAGCACAAAGAAAAAGAATTAATTCTTCAGTTAAATGGATGGTATTTTCTTGGATTGGAATGCTAACTATTGATATTGCTTTATTAATAGTTTTTGGATCGGTATGAACATAAATGAAACAAAAATTAACAAAAAATAAAATCCAAATTAATTATCAAGAAAAAAATAATCAAGGATACCCAATTTTTTTAAATAATTTAGAAAAATATTTTAAACTTTTTATTTTTTATTTTAAAAAAATCTTTAAATTTACTTTGATATTCTTCTTTTTTGTTGCTATAATTTTAGGATTAATTTATGGTGTTAGTGGAACTGTTTTCCATGGTGGAACCGTTATCAAAAATACTAGAAGTTTTGAAGATATAATTATAGAAATTATTACTGGAATTTTAATGGCTTTATATATTATTTTTGTTCCTGCAATTGTTTGAATTTTAAACCTTTTACAAAGTTTAATTTATATTATGAGTTTTTATCCAATTATTTTAAACGCTCTTTCAATTTCTGCAAAAACATTTTTAATATGAAGTATTGTTATTTTAATAGCAGTAGGTACTGTATTTATTTTAATTAAATTATTTAAAATATTTTGATCAAGGGGTAATGCTCAAAAAGAAGGGAGTAACTTATTTTTTAATATTTTTCAACTATTACTTTTAATAATTTTAGTTCCTTATGTAATTTTCTTTTTAAATGTTTTAGTAATTTTTTTAATTTCTATTATCTTTCATTTATCAAGTCAATCTGATAGTAATTTAGCTTTAATTATTTTTAATAATTCTTTTTATGATTATCCGCATGATTTTTCTACAATTCCATTAAATCCTTTTGATGCTGATTTACAAAACTTTTCTTTTATTGTTTTTATGATTACAACTTCAATATTAACTTATTTAATTGCATGAATTGTTTTTGATTTAGGGATAAGAATTTATGAAATTTTCATTTTAATGTTTGTTTCCCCAATTGTTATTTCTATAAGTGTTTCAGATGATTCGACTAGATTTAAATTTTGATTTCAAGTTATTAATTATAAAATTTTCAATGTTGTTTTCCTTTTTGGAGGTTATACATTATACATTGCTTCACTGCCTTATATTACATCATTTGCATATAACAAATTAACTAATTTTTCAAGTATGATTCAAGAAGGTTTCATTATTGTTATGATTATTTCTGGGGCATATATGTTAGAAAGTTCTAAAGCATTAATTGCCTTTATATTCGGGGCAGGCACTAATGTTGGATTTGCTACTACAATTTCAAATTTATCAGCAAGAACTCAACATTATCAAAAAAACTTATGAAAAGAAGGAAAATTATTAGCTACACCTTATGTTTATGGTGCAAAATCAATTAAAAAATTATCTTCTAAAACAAGGATTCATGAACAAAGAAATTTAAGAAACTTGAATAGATTTGAAAAACCAGGAACAAAAAAATAAAATTAACTAAAGAAAGTAAGAAAAGAGAAAAATATGTTTAAAAGTGGTATTAGAAAAAAAAGAAAATTTATTTTATATCGTTCTTCTATTTTTGGAGATATTACAATTATTGATACTATTTTATTGTTAGCAACAATTACCATTACTATTTTAGTAATTGTTTTTCTTCCATCAATTTTATGGAAAGTATTAACAGTATTTTTCACTTGAACTTCTTTTTTTTGATTAATTTGAGAAACTAATAATTATAAAGGTTATGAAATTATTTCTTTATGACTTTCTTTTCTTGGTAAACCAAAAAAATATTCATTAGATTATTTGATTAATGAATATAATGATGAAGAAAATAATGAAATAAATAATAATGAAGACAAAAGTTATAAAGAAGAAACTAATTCTAAACACATTGTTTATCAAGTGGTCAATGGAATTGATATTTCTTCTTTTTTAGGTCCAAAAAAAGAAGAGATTGTTCAACGTTTTAATGAATTTTTAGGAGTAAATGAATTTCCTTTAAAAATTATTAAAACTCACAATATTTTTCCATTGATAAAAAATAATTTATATTTACAAAAACAAATGAAATTGGAAGAAGATAAAAATAAATCATTAGTAATAGAAAATTTTATCGAATTAAATAAAGTTTTATTACAAGAGAAAGAAGATTTTACTTTTTATTTATATTTTGAATTTTATTCTATAAAAGATAAAAATGAAATTGATTACAATTTAAATATTTTAAGAGATATTGGAATAAATATTAAAGAATCAAAAATTTCTAAAAGACAATTATTAAGTAGAATATTAGGTTCTACAACAGGTATTAATGAACATAAAAATTATTTTGATTTTGAAGAAATTCCTGGTGAGAGAAAAAGATCTTCTATTAGTAAGGTTAATTTTAATGGTGTTGATTTAGGAGAGTTTTGATTTAATGACATTATTTTAAATCCTTATGCTAATTTTGTTTTTACTATTGAAAAAGCCGATCAAACAAAAGCGGTTAAAATTTATGAGAAATATTTAACTAATAGAAAAAATAATTTTGAAGATACTAAAAAAGTTCAAGAAGAAATAAAAAGTGAATCAGATTATTATTCTAATCGTAAAGTTTTATCTGATGTAATTCTAGGTTTTGATACTTTAATTAAATGTGAGATTGATGTTATTATTTCAAGTCCTGAAGAAGAATACAAAAAAGTTTATCGCGATATTAAGAATATTCTTAAAATGAACTCAATTAAACTTAATTCTGTATGGTTTGAACAACACGAAAAAATAGAATCACTTCTAAAGTTTAGACAAGAAAAGGAATATTTCTTAATGCCACAAAGGACTATTGCATGATTTTTCCCTTTTGTTAATTTTAATTACATAGATGAAAAAGGACTATTATTGGGATTTCTTAATGAATATAAACCTTTTGTTTATAATCCTCTTAATTTAACTAATAGATCGAATTTTATTAATTTAGTAATTGGAAAAACTGGTTCAGGAAAAACGACATTGATGAAATTAGTTATTTTAACATTATTGACTTTATCAAAATCAAGAGTTATTATTATTGATCCTCATAATGAGTATGATTATTTTCTTGATTTTTTTGTTGGTAAAAAAATTAATTTTAATTCTCAAAATATAATTAATCCTTTTGCTTTTAATTATGTTGATCCACAAAAAACTTTAAATGATCATCTTAATGAAAAAATTTCCTTAATCTCTAATTTTATTGAAATTTTATTTCAGGATAATATTTATTATGATATCGAAACATTTTCTAATTTCAGAAAACATTTGAAATTATTTTTTGTAGACTTTTATGAATTTTATAAAAAAGAAGAATTTGTAAATAAAGCTAAATTATTAGAAAAACAAGCAACTTTTGCAATTTTTAATGCATGAATTCATGATGAAAATATTAAAAGACAAATATTATCACCTTTTATTGGTGGAATATATAATATTTTTAATAAAGAACAAAATATTGAAATCGATGAACCTTTAATAATTTTTAATACTTTTGAAATTTTAAAAACAAGTGATAAAAATTTAAAGAAAGCAAATTATTTTTTAATTATGGATTATATAAATGGTACAATGTATGAAAACGATTTTAAGAATAATAAGTTTTTATCAATAATAATTGATGAATCTCATCTCTTTTTTAATGATTTTAAAACTTTAACAGTTATTTCTAAAATGGTAAGAGAAGCAAGAAAATTTAATACTATGATTATGTTAGGAACACAAAATATTTCTGATTTTAGTACTGAAGATAATAATTTACTACAATCTATTTTTTCAAATACTTCTAATTTATTTATAGGAAAAATTGAAGCAGAAGAAATTAAATTATTAAATTCTTTATTAGAAACTAAAATGCAAAAGCTTAATCAATATGAAATAGAACATTTTCAAAAAGCAAGAGGAAATTTTCTTTATTTAAATGAAAAAAACAATATTTTATTTAAAGTTGATTTTGATGATTTTACTAAACATTTAATTCTAAGAAAAGAACAAATTCAAGATAACAAAGAATATTAACTCATATTTATTTTTATTGTTTATTATATGTATAATTATATAATTAACTTAATAATTAATTGGAGAGTAAAATGTTTGAAAAACTTAAAGATTTAAGCGAAAATTCCTATGCACCATATTCTAATTTTATAGTCGCTTCTATAATCGTTTATGAAGATGGTACAATTTTTAAAGGTGTTAATGTAGAAAACATTTCTTTTGGGGGAACAATTTGTGCAGAAAGAAATGCAATTTCTAATGCAATTTCTCAAGGAAAAAAGAATATAAACATTAAAGAAGTTCATATTTATGCAAAAAATTTAAATTCTTCTTCTAATGATGAAAGTGATAAAATTCAAGGTTCATTTACCCCACCATGTGGTTTATGTAGACAATTTATTTCAGAGTTTGCAACTGAAAAAACAATTATTGTTATGTGGAACGATGATGGAGAGAAAAAAGAAATATTATTTTCTGATATTTTTCCTATGGCGTTTAAATCGAAGTATTTAGGAAAACAAATTTAGGAGAATAATGAGTAAAGAAGAAACTTTAATTGAAATTAATAAAAACGATGAAAATCAAAAAAAGGTAGGATTTGTAACTATAGTTGGTAAAACAAATGCAGGGAAATCAACTTTAATAAATCAAATTTTTAAGAGTAAAATTGCAATCGCAACCCCAAAATCAAATACTACTAGAAATGTAATTAATGCTATCTATAATGATCAAGAATCACAAATTTCTTTTATTGATACCCCTGGTTTTTTAAAAGTAAAAACAAAATTAGATGAACAAATGGTAGAAGTAATCAGAAGTTCATTAAAAGATGTTGATATTATTTTATTTTTATTAAGTTCGATTGATAAAATCGACAAAGAATATTTAAAAAACATTGAATTAGTAAACAAAGATATTAAAACATTTTTATTAATCAACAAAATTGATTTAATTAGTAAAGAGGAATTATTTCATAAAATTATGGAAATAGATCAAATGAAAATTTTTGATGAAATAATTCCCATTTCTGCATTAAAAAATAAAAACATTGATACTCTTATTAGTGTTATTAAAAAGAATCTTAAAAAAGATTTTCAATATTATCCAGAAGACCAAATAACTGTTTATTCTAAAGAATTTTATACTTCAGAAATAATTAGAGAGAAAATATTATTTTTACTTGAACAAGAAGTACCTCATGAGATTTTTGTTTCAATTGATGAATTCAAAGAAGAAGAAGAAAAAATTTTTATTAGAGCAGAGATAATTATTTCTAGAGATTCTTTAAAAAAAATAATTATTGGTAAAGATGGAGCAATGATTAAAGAAATCGGTATCAAATCAAGAATAGAACTAGAAAGACATTTTAATAAAAAAATTTCTTTACAAACATTTGTAAAGACAAGAAAGAATTGAAAAAATAAAGAATCAATAATTAAAAAATTTTATTAAGTTATTAAGCATAAAGGAATGTTAAATGGAAACGATTACTAATGCTATTTTTTTGGAAAAAAAAGAATTAGAAGATAATACATCTTATCTTTTTTTTCTTGCAGAAAATGGAAAAATTTTAAAATTAATTGCTTTAGGTTTAGAAAAACAAGGTTCAAAAAATGCAAATAATTTAAGTGCTTATTCTCTTGTAGAAATTGAATATTTTCAAAATCGCTTACAAACAGGTGGAAAATTAAAAAAAGTTCATTTAAAATATAAAAATACTTCTCTTTCGCGTAAAAATTTTATTTTTTGAACAATGGCAAGTAATATTTTGCTACAAAAAGATCAATGAGATCAAATAGCTTTTTATTTTCTTTTAAATTTAGTAAGATGAAACGACTTTGATTTTACTTGAGAAGTAATTTATTCATTTTTTAGAATTATTTTATTGGAAAATAATGTTTTCTTTGAAGTAAGTAAATGTTCTTCATGTGGGACAAAAAAGGATATTACTTCTTTTTCAATGAAAAGAAACGGTTTATTATGTAAAAAATGTTTACATAATAATGAACCGTTTCTTTCAACAAGTATTTTAGAAAAAATTATCTTTTTATTTTCTTCCTCTTCTTTAGAGGTTGATTTATGGTTAAATTTTAATCAAGAAGAAATTAACTTTTTAAATGAAGAATTTATTAATTATATGGAAGATATTTTAGGAATAAATTTATCACTTTTAAAAAAAATTTCTTAATCTTTTTCTTGGAAAAGAATATAGTTATTTAAGGAGATTAATTTTAGGTTATAAATAAGATTAATATATTCTCTATATTCTTCTCTTTTTACTCCTACTATAATCGGATTTTTATAGATAATTGAAAATACTTCTAGAACTTCTAAAATGTTTATATCATCATTATTTTCTATCGAAATTGTAATTAAATCAGAAGTTTTGTATTTATCTTCAATTTTTAAAATTTCTTCTGAAATTGAGTGAAAAAAGATTATTTCTTTTGATTCTTTTTTTATTAAAAAAGTAGAATCAATTTTTTCATAAGAAAAATGTAATGTTAAAGGTATTTTCTTTTTTTGACATAGTTTAATAATTGAAATTTTATCTTTACAATTATGATCTATTTTTAACATTTTTGCTCCAAAAGCAATGGCTTTTTCTGCAAAAAATCTTCCTTTACTTACATCTACTAAAATATTATATTTATTAATTTGTTTTTTTAAATCATTTAAATCATCATTATCTTTAATTTTGTACATAATAATTGTTTCTTCATATTTTTTAATATTTTTTAAGTTATTTACTTCAAAAATATAATTCATTTTTGATGAAGGAGAAAAATTAGTTCCAGTTACAATAATTTCTTGTTTTTCATCAATTTTATAAGGTTTAATCATTTCTTCATTATCTAAAATATTTATTTTTGAATTTTTAATTTTATCATTATTTAGAAAATTGTTATTATTATCAATTTCATTGATAATAGTTTTTGTGTTATAAAAATAAATATTTAAATTACGAATAGCTTTTTTGTATAGTCTCATTACTTTTTGTTTAAAATTAACATTTACATCATCGAGTTTTGAAACATATGATTCCTCCATTGTATAAACCTTTTTAAGGTTTACTTTATGTTTTCATACTATTAAAATAGTACTTAATCATGAAGCGATTATTGTATCTATTCCTGTTGATCATTCTGGAAGTATAGAACCATCAATATTTAAAAAAGGAATAAAAGAAATAAATATAGAAGCGGAGATTGCAAATGATACAGATGCAATTGAAACTCTTCTTGAGATTAAAAGAATTAATACAAAAATTAATAACCCAAAAAGTGCCGCTACTCAATTAAGAATCAAAGCAATTGCTACAAATGATGAAACACCTTTACCACCTTTAAATTTAAAGTATATTGGCTTAATGTGTCCAACTAAGACAAAAAATAGAGCAAACCCTATACTTCCACTTTTTCATCCAGCTAATGAACTAATTCCGAGAATAATTCCTAAGGCAACAAATGATTTTAAAAAATCACCTACAAACACAAAAATAAAACCTTTAATTCCAAAATTTCTTCCTACATTTGTTGCTCCATAATTTTTTGATCCAATTTTTCCAACATCTGTTTTATTTATTTTGGAAAAAATATGACCAAAATTAATAGAACCTATTAAATAAGCAATTATCATAAAAATAAGTGTTTGTCAATAAAAATCTGGATTATTAAAAATATTAAGATTAATATTATTAAAATATTTCATTATAAAAAATCTTTCTTTAAAATATTTAGTAAATTATAATCTTTTTTTAAAATTTACTTACCATTTTATTATAAATTAATTTTTTATTTTTTGTTGTTTTTAATTTCTTATATTTATTCTAAAATATTATTTTTTTTTAAAAAAAAATAATAAGAAAAAAATATTTTTTTATATAATTTAAATGAATATTAATTAAAAAAAATAGGGATTCTAATAACACTTAGTTTTTAAATAAAGTTTTTATTAGAAAGTAAAAAAAATGAATCAAGAAAAAACTATTAATAAACAAAAAAAATTACATAAAAATAAAAAAAACAATGAACTTTTTAAAAAATGGTTAAATAATTTTGTAGCATTGATGAGATTTCAATATCGGAGATTATTTACCACATGAACTAGTGCTTTTATTATTTTAGGACCATTTGGATTATTGGTGATAACTGCATTTGTACTTCCTTCTGACGCTTTAATTTATTTATTGATGGGAGTTGGGATAATGACGACTGCTTTTTTTCAATTTGGATATACCTATAGAGAGTGAAAACAAAATAATTCAATTAAAAGCAATATGTCTTTTTCTGAGCATAATATTGGAATTGTTTTAATTTCGTTTATTTTATTTTCAATAATTCTTTCTATAATTGGAACATTAGTTTATTTAGGATTAATTTATGTATGATTTTACCTCTTAAATATAGGTGGTTTAAAAAGTACGTTATCTACACCAACAGGTAAATTTGTTGGATATAAATGAGATTTAGTATTTTATTTAACTTTAATTAGTATTTTACTTTCAATCTCTGTTGCATATTTTACTGAATCAATTACATCAACATCAACTTCATACACTATGTTTGCTTCAGTTTATATAATTATTGCTATTTTTGGTGGTGGTTTCATGAATATCTCTTCTTCTTGATTTAGTGATTTAGCAAATAATTCTTGAATTAGATGAATGCAAGTTTTCATTCCTCATTGATGAATTAATTATTTCACTCTTTATTTTGTAACACATGATGTTGGAACGATTCATTCTATGTTAAAATGAATTCCAGGAGAATTTTTTCATAATTGATCATTATTTATGCCATGACTATATGGAACGATTATCTTTACAACTGCAGTTATAATTAATCTTGTAAGGTTTGATATTTAAACAATTGAAAACTTTTTTTACGTTGGATTTTGATGCTTTTTTTGCTTCATGCGAAGAGTTTCGAAATCCTTCTTTTAAATTTAAGCCATTAGTTATTGGTAAACATATTTTAAAACATAATGTTAATCGTGGAGTTGTTTCTACTGCAAATTATCTTGCAAGAGAATTAGGGATTTATTCTTCAATGCCTTTATATAAGGTTTTTGAACTAGAAAAAAAACATAATATTAAAATTTTGGTTGTTGAACCAGATATGGAATTTTACTTAAAGATAAGTGAAGCTATTTTCACTTATGTTTTCTCTATAGTAAAGAAAATAAAAATTGCTTCAATTGATGAATGTTATTTTGAAGTTAGTAATATTTTAATTGATAAAGATGTATCACCTGAAGAGTTTGCAAAAACATTGCAACAAGAAATTTTTAAAAAATTTAATATTTCTGTAAGTATAGGAATTGGAAACGATATCTTAATATCAAAAATTGCTTCAAAGGTGAATAAACCAATGGGGATTTATTCTATTTATCATAATGAAATAGAACAAAAATTATGAAAAAGAGATATTTCTGAATTATATGGTGCAGGAAAAAAAACTGTTGAAAAACTTAGAGAGCTTTCGATTAATACTATTGGTGAATTAGCATTAATTCAAAATGATTTTCTTTTACTTGAAGAATATAAAAATATTTTTGGGATTAAAATTGTTCAATTAATTAAACTGGCAAATGGTTATAGTAATGAAAAAATTAATTCTATTGAAGAATATAAATCTAAAAGCTTTTCAACGGGTGAAACCTTTATTTTTCCTTTACAACAAATTGAACTTGAAAAAAAATTATTGAATTTTGTTAAAAAAATTTCTAATAAAATTGTTTATCGTGATTTAAGAGCAAAGACAATTTTTATAAAAGTTAAATTGATTAATGATAAAGGTCACAATAATAAAAAAACTTTTATTAAACAAAAAAACTTAGGAGTATATATAAATGATGCTTCTATTTTTTATAATCATGCATTGATTTTATTGGAAAAATTTCCAATCAAAAAAATTATTCATTTGACTTTTGGGGTTTCTAATTTAAAAAATAATTATTATCATTTACAACAAAAAATAATTAATGATTTAAGAGATGAACTTTTTAATGAAACAAAAATAGAAAATAAAAAAAACAATATTAAAGATATTGTTTTTAAGGTTAATTCTAAATTTGATCAATCTCTATTAATTGATTTAGATAGTTTAACTAAAAAGAAAAACGATAAAATCAAAAGCAAAAGGGACACAATTAAATTTAAAGTTTGAGATGATTAATAATAATTATTGCTTTTTTTTGTTTTTTTATTACTAAATAAAAATAAACTTATAGTAAAAAAAAGATAAGCAATTGATATTAAAATTAAAATAATAATATTTACTGCTAAAACATTGCTACTCACTCCAAATAAGTCCATAAAAGGATATTGAGGACCAATAATATTTTGAGAAATTAATATTAATGATAATATTAATCATACTAAAGGAATGATTATTGAATACAAAGTATTTTTTACAATTTCTTTTTTACTTCATAATTCATTTTCTTCTTTATTGTTTCCATTAATTCCTGTTATGCGATAATCATTTATCATTAATAACGGAACAATAAAATGATGAACAATTGAAATTCCAAAAATATAAAGAATACTTTCTTTAAAATTTAAATTATTGTGAATAATTTTTCCAGGAAGTAATAAAAAATTAAAAACAAAAAAAGTAATTGTTATTCAAATAAATGGAATTCCTTTTCAAAATCAATGATTAATTTTATTTTCTAAAAAATTTTGTTTACTAATAATTGCTGCAAATCCAAAAATAGATCAGATAAAAACAAATATATTTGATCAAATAGTAAAGTACATTATTTCCACTAAAAAATCATGTGAACTTTCATAATGAAAAAAGCTTATAAAAAACCAAAATATTACTCCGATACTAGAAAATGCTAATAATAATGTTCTATTGATAATTAACTTTTTATCAACTATACTTCAATTTTCGTTCATTTAAATCTCCTTTTTTTAATATGCATATATGACTTATATACACATTAAAATAATACACTTTAATAAAATAAAATTTTACTTTCAAAAAATATTTTTTTTTTACTCTTTAATAGATTATCATTTTAATATGAAATTTATAGTAAATAATAGAATAAGATTAACAATATTGTTGAATAACAACAAATATTTAAAATTGTTAGTTAAATTTTTATTTTTAATTCTTGCAATTGTCTTAATGGGTTTTTCTCAAGCAATTTTAAGTTTTACAAGTAAAATAGGAATGGCACCTATCGACGCTTTCACTAAATCATTAGGAATACTTTTTTCTGTTACATACCAAAAAATGAATTATTTTATAGTTTTAGGATTAATTATTATTGCTCTTTTATTTTCTAAAAAAGACAAAATTTTTATTACACTTACGACTTTTATTACTGGATTTTCTTTAGCTTTCATTGTTTCATTCTTAGTAGATAATGTGGTTCAATATTTTCCAGGATTAATGATAATTGATAAATATTCTACTACTAAAAGCATATGATGAGGAATTCTTTGATTCTTTGTTGGATATTTTCTTTTAATTCTTTCAATAAGTATTTGAGTTAATGTAGGATATGCTTTGAGACCTTATGAAGCAGTTCAATATAGAATGGGGGAAAGAATTACTTCTCTGTCACAAAAAGAACTTAGAACTTATTGAGATATAGGGTTTATCATTTTTTCATTATTTTTTTCCATTTGTGCAACTATATTTTTAGATGGAAAACCATTCTTTAAAGGTGATACTCCAACATTAACTATTGGTTTAGGAACTATATTTATTATGTCTACTGCAGGGATATTAATTAACATTTTCTCTCAAACATTTAACTTTTTTAAATAAAACAATAACGTTTACATCTTTTCATAATAGGGAAAAACAGATAATTAAAAAATCAATTATCTGTTTTTTATTTATAAAATCTTTCTTATTAGAATTAAACTAGAATAAGTATTTGTTTAAATTTAAAATAAGAATTTTATATAAAAAAACTCCATTTTAATACAATGGAGTTTTTTTATATTTAATTTTTAATTTATTAATGTTTCTTATTGGTTTACATTAAAATATTCTTCTTCAATATTTTTTATTTTATTTTTATCTTTTTTTAAGTATAATAATAAAATCGCTAAAAAAAGTAAAATCATTAATAAAAATACTATGATCAATAAAGCAATTATTGTTTCATACTTGTTATCTTTTTTATAATTATTTGTATTAAAAACTGGAAGCTGATAATAAACGTTATTAATATAATCAATTTTTGTTTTTACAAAATTTTCTTTTAAAACAAAATGTGCAATTATAGAATAATCTATATTTTGTTTTAAGTTTTGAATAATAAAACTTCCTTCTAAATTACATTGTTCTTCAGGAACAATAATGTCTTCAAATTTATTATTTTTTTCTGTAAATGTAATGTCTGTTACATCTATTTTCATATTTGATAAAGAAACTAGATTAATAAATTTTCATGAAATTTCTAATTCATTTTTTTTTAAATAATTTAGATTCATTTCTAAATCAAAAAGATCATTTTCATTTAAAAAAATATAAGAATCAAGAGTTTTACCATAGCCAACATTTTTTATCTTTTGTGCTTTTGATTTTAATAAAATTTTATTTTCTTGTTTTGTTTGAATTAATTTTTTATCATTTATTTGTTGAAAAGTTTTATTTGAATTAATTGGTGTTGTTGAAAACAAACTAATAAAAAAAATAATAAAAGAAAAAAATAACATGAAATAATTAATTTTTTTTCTCATGTACACCTCTTTTGTCAAAACATTTCTCTCTTAATAAGTTATGACAAATTGTGTATTGTCATCATTAATATTTTTTTTAATGAAACAATATCACTATTAAAATTATATAAAATTATTGTTCTTTTTAAAACAAAATAATTACTAAGTTAATAAAAAAATCTAATTTTAATTAAAAAAAACGCATAAGCGTTTTATAAAGATATAATAATAAATTAGTTATCAATTCATATTCATTTAATACTAATAATAATTCCTGGAATTCATAATAATCATCCAAAAACTCATCAAATAATTCTTGTTGTGTTGTCATCTTCGCTTTTTACCCCTGGTAATGTTTTTGTTCCATATCAAACAGGTAACATATTAATAATTCATAAAAGTGACATTATAGTTGCAAGAACTTTCATTCCTGTTGAACTAACTAATTTTTCTTCAAGTTCTTCTAGAGTATTTTTGAAATCGCCATTATTTTCTTTTTTTGATTGATTTATTTTTTGTTGGTTTCCTTTATTATAATCATCTTTGTTTTTTACTGAAATATTATCTTGTTCTAAAGAATTTTGATCTTCTTCATAGTAAACATCTTCATTTTTTGTTGAAATGTTTTCTTGATCTAAAGATTGTTTATTTTCTTCATTGTAAACATTTTCATTATTTTCTTTTAGATAATCATCTTCAAATTGTTGTTCTTTGTTTCCTTCTTCATTATTAAATTTTAAATAATTGTTTTTAAAATTTATATTTTCTTTATTTGTTTTTAGATAACTAGTGTTTTCTAAAACAAAATTTTTTAAAATTTTAATCATTGTTTTTTCCCCAAATCCAGATTTAAATTAGATTTAATAAAATCATATTATTTTATTTTAGCATTGCATAAATAATCATGATAAATAAAACTAATATTAATAGTATTATATAACTTTTTAAAATATTTTAAATGTATAACTTTCATAATAAAATGAAAAACTAATTTTTTTTATTAAAAATATAATATTAACTCTAAAAATATAACTTTAAATTAAAGACAATTAATTATTAAATAAATTAATAAAAAAAAGGAGGAAAATAATTATGCTTATTTTATCAATAGTTATAATTTTGTTTTTAGTTTATTTTATTTTTTTAATGACAAAGACAAAGACAAAGAAAAAAACAAAAAATGATTTAAATTTTAAAAAAAACTTAAAGATAAATTCTTTAAAAGTATCAGTATCAAAATTATGAGAAAAAGAAAATTATAAAAAAGGAGTTCCGCATCAAATAGTTGGGTCAAAGTATTTTTCTAAAGAAAATTATATTATTTTTGATTATATAAAACTAAGTCATAGCTTTATTGTTGGTGGGAGTGGAACAGGTAAAACTGAAAAATATTTTAAGACTAACATCATTACTAATGCGTTAGTAAAAGATAAACCTTTTATGATAATAAATGATTTAAAAAGTAATGAGAACAATTTAAATTCACACAATTCTTATGGTTCACTTTATCAAGATTTATCAGGTTTTTTAAAAAAACATAATTATTCTATTTATCGTTTAAACTTTAATTTTATTAAAGGACGTGAAAAAAATAGTACTCACCAGTTTAATATTATGAAAAATATTTTCGATAATCGAAAAAATAAATTTATGGTTGATTTTATTATTGAAGATTTTCTTGAAAAATTATTTCCTAAAAATAAAGAAAAAGATGACTATTGAGTTAATTCCTCAAGGTTGATTTCGAAAAGTATTATTGAGTATATGATTGAAGTTAATATTTCTAAAAAAAATTTTAATTTATCAACTTTTATTGATTTGTGAAAAAATTTCGAAGATTTACTTTCTGAAGATTCATTTATGAAAGAATTTTCTTCAAAGGAAACAGTTGCTAGAAAAAATCTAATTTCTAAAACTAAAAATTTAATGGAATCAAGATCTTTTAGTGAAATCAAAGCATCTTTAGATTCGGAACTTAAGAAAATTGATAATATTGTTATTAAAACTTTAACTATTTTTTCTTCTTTTGATTTTGAAAAATTTTTTTCTTCACCATCAGTTTTATTTCTTCAAACAAATGGATATAATGAAGGAAATAATAAGTTAATTAGTTTAATTATTAGTCAATTAATAGAATTTAAAAAAGAAAATGTTTCTAATGAAAAATCTTTAATTTTATTTCTTGATGAATTTAATGGTTTGGCAAAAATAAATGAATTAAGTGATTATTTAGATACTTTAAGATCAAAAAATATTTTTCTTCATCTTGGAGTTCAATCAATTTTTAAATTTGAAGAAAAATATGGAGATATAGAAAAATATGCAAATAATTTTGGTTATTCTTTTTTATTCGGTTCTACCACTAATAAAAAAGAACTAGATTATTTTAACCCTTATATTCAAAATGTAGAACAAAAAACATTTACTTACTCAAGTGATGGAGAATTAAACTCCACTTCTAAAAGCAAAGGAGATGAGAAAAAAATTAGTGATTATGAAATAATGACAAATAAGAATTTTGTTTTTTTTAAAAAAAGTTCTTTGGAATTACAAAAAATAAATTTTGAATGAATAAACTTAATTCATCAATATTATTATCTTCCTTTTGAATTAAGTGATTTGAAGTTAAAGTCCGAAAAGAAAAGTTTTTCACAAAGAATTCAACATAAAAATTCAAAAACAAAAACAAAAACCATTAATAAAATTGTTGAAATTATCCAAAAGAATGAATTGTTAAATATTGAAGAATCAGAAACTTTACGTGAAAGTCTTGAAGCTATTGAAAATGATAATGAATGAAAAGAAAATGTTCATTGGAAACTTTATGGTTATGAATTCAGTAATGAATATAAAAAAACTTTTAATAGTCTTTTAGAATAATTTTATTTTTTAAAGTTAAGGTTAGCACTTTTTGAGTAACTTCTTAAAAGTAAAGAAGCACCAAGTTTTTTACCTCCGAAATATCGTACAACAATAATAGCAGTATTTCTTTGTTTGTGTTGTTCAATTATATTTAAGATGGGAATCCCTGCCGTTCCTCTTGGTTCACCATCGTCATTATATTTTTTAAAAACGATATTATTTTTTTCATAACTATATGCAAAACAAATATGTCTTGCTTTTTTATGTTTTTTCTTTAATTCCTTCATTATTTCTTTAAATTTTTCTAATTCAAAATCTTCATATAAATATGAAATAAAAGTTGATTTTTTTATTTCATATGTTGATTCACTAATTAATTTCATAATTTTATTTTACTATTTATACATTAAAAATTTTAATTCTAATATTTTAATTTTTTATTTTAAAGATATAATTCTAATTATGATTGGTAAAATAAAAAAATGAACTAAAAAAAATAATAATTCTTCTTTGATATTAACAAAAAATTGGGATGAAGAAAAACTAAAAAAAAATAACTTTGATATTGATAAGATAGAGAAAAATTTTTATTTGATTGCAAAGGAGATTGAAAGAGAACTTAGTAAAAAAATCAGTTTTCAAAAACTAGAGATATCAATAAATTTAATTGATTCAAATGAAATTAAAAATTTAAATAAAATTTATAGAAATAAAGATAAAAGCACTGATGTTCTTTCATTTCCTAGTGGTAATCTTGATGATAATTTTATTTCTAAAATAAAAATTCTTGATTTAGGAGATATTTTTATTAATTTAGATATTTTGGATTCGCAAGCAAAAACAATTGAATCAAATAAAGAAATGGAAATAGTTTTTTTATTTATGCATGGTTCCTTACATTTAATTGGATATGATCATTTAACTGAAATAGAAGCAGAAGAGATGTATAGTAGACAAAGAGAAATTTTAGCAAAAACAAAAATTAGAAAGGAAAATATTTAATGAAAAGATGATTTAAACATGTTTATAAAAAATTTAAAAATGCTTTCAATGGTCTTTTTATTATGATTAAGGAAGAACGTTCCTTGTGAGCACATTTTTTTGTTGCATTTTTAGTTATAGTTTTTGGATTTATTTTAAAATTATCTTATGTAGAATGAGGATTAATTGTTTTTGCTATTGGTTTAGTAATTGGTTTTGAAATAATTAATACTGCAATTGAATATTTGGTGGATATTGTTTCTTTTGAATATAATGTTAAGGTTAAAAAAGTAAAAGATGTTTCAGCGATGGCAACGTTATTTGTAACTATAATAGCTATAATTATTGGTGGATTAGTTTTCATTCCTGCTATTATTGATTTTTTAGCTACCATTTAAAATAATTAGATAATTATTAATCTTATTAAAAACTATATGATTAATTTTGAAAGTAAATTAAAGAGGGAAAAATGATTGAATATAAAGATATTAATCAATTATTAGAACAAATTGATAATCATAAAAATTTTAAATTAATTGGAGGAGCTGGTTCTGGAAAAACAACGACATTATTATTACTAATTGATGAATTACTTAAAGTTAAAAAAAAGCTTTTAGTAATTTCATTTACTAATGTTGCTAAAGATGAAATTATAGAGAGATATGGTAAAAATGAATTAATGGAAGTTAAAACTATCCATGCTTTTATTCGTTCTTTTATGAGAAAAAATAGAACCTTAGTAAATGAGTTTTTAAAAACTGAATATTTTGATTTTTTTGGAAAAGAATTTCAAACTAAAATTTTAGAAGGAAAAGAATTTTTTTATAAAGGTTTTGGATTTTCTGGCGAGGGAGTTGATTATGAACATCAATTAGATACTGGAATAATGTATCTAAGCAACTATCAAATTCCAAAAGTTTTTGGAAAAATTTTTGCTTGAAGACCAGAAACATTTGTTAAACTTATTGAGGAAAACTATGATGCTGTTTTAATTGATGAGTTTCAAGATACTGATGAAGAAGTTTTAAAAGCATTTTCTTCTACAAACTTTACATCATTATCTGTTGGTTTTTTTGGTGATCCAAATCAAAGAATTTATGAAAACCCACTTACTGTAGAAATAAATGATAATGCTACTGTTTTTTATAAAGAGGGAAACTTTCGTTCTTCACAAAAACTAGTTACTTTTTTCAATCAATTTCGTCATGATTTTGTTCAAACTTCTTTGAATGAAGAATTGCAAGAGTTTCCATCAAAGTTAGTAGTCATTGAAAGCGATATAAATACTAAAGAATTTATTAATAAAATTGAAGACCAAGAAGGAATAAAATTTGATGCAATTTTACATTTAAAAAACGAACAAAGAATGTTGAATTTAAATCCAGAAGCTTTTATTGTGGAAAAAGCTTTTATTCAAAAAGAAACTGGAGTAAGCAAAACTTCATTTGTTAAAGGAAGTGCCTTACATGTTAAAATAATCTTTAAGTTTTTTGAATATGTTGATCAAGTTTTTTCAGAAGATTTTTGAATTATTGAAAAAGATGAAAAAACTGGAGAAAAAATTTTTATCAAGAAAAAAACTAAAGCTACTATTGAAAAAATTTTAGATGAACTTAAACCAAAAATAAAAACAATGAACTCAATAAATGATGTTGAAGTGATAGTTACTTCTATTTTGAATCATCCATTATATAAAGGTGAACTAGGTTTTTTTCTTAACGAATATTCTATAAGTGAATTAAAAAATCCTATTTTTAAGAAAATAGAATGAAAAGTTTATGAAGATGCTTATAAGTTATATAAAAATTTAGATGAAAATTATACTTTCCATTCTGTTAAAGGAAAAGAATTTGATAATGTCATAATTTATCTTGAACATAACAATTGACATATTTTTAATTTTAATAAATATTTTAATGATAATGAATTAATTAACGAAGTAACAAAGATTAAAATGGAAATGCTTCTTTATGTAGCATTTACACGTACAAAGAAAAATTTATTTCTTGTATTACCAGAAAAAAACACAATAATTACAAGCAATAAAATTAAAAAATTTTTTAATATAAAAAAAATTTAATTTCTTAAAAAAAAATTCTTTCTTATATTGAAAACGATTAATTAATTTTTGTTATAATTAAGTTAAATTAAGTTAAGTTTAATGAGGTGAAAATTAATAAGGTGGTAAAATGAAAATAGCTATTTTTGGTAACGGTTTTGATTTGTTTCATAATATGAAAACGGAATTATCTGATTTTTTAGAGTTTTTAGAATTTAAAAAATCAAAAAATATTTGATTTCTTTATTTAAAAAGAATAAAACCAATAAAAAAATGAGCGGATTTTGAAAAAGAAATTGCCTTAGTTTTTAATTTTATTGATATTAATCAACAAAATCATTTACGTTTTCAAAAATTTTCTTTAAAATATTGAAAAAAAAATTATACTAATGATTTAAATGCTTTCATAATTTTGTGAAACCAATTCTTTTTAAATTCAATTCCAATGTTAAAAAGTACCCCTAATAGAAAAACGTTCATCCTAGAAAATAATTTTCATTCAACAAATTTACTTGCTGATGATCAGGGCTATTTAATTGATTCTTTTTATCAAAGAAACGATGTAGAAGAAGTTTATCAAAGAAATATTGATTATTTGATAAAAGCATTAAACTCTTTTAAAGAATTGCTTATAGTTTACTTTCATATTCAAGATAAAAAAGATATTTTAATGAATGAAAAGATTTATAAATTACTTTTTAAATCTAATAAAAAAACTCAAGAATATGATGAATATCTTAATGAAGAAAGTAATTATGATAATCAACATCGTATTACAAAATTATTATCTTTTAATTTTAATTATTCTAATAAGACATCAGATATTTATTTTCAATCCTTTCCAGAAACATTAATGGAAACAAAAAATTTATATAAAAATTTTCATATATATGGAGAAATTAATAAAAGAAATATTGTTTTTGGAACAAATTTAATTTCTAGAAAAGTTAATAATCCTAAAATTGCAACTCTTAGAAAAGAGTTTCAAGGTGTATTAAAAGATAATTTAATTGATATGAAAAATATCTTTTTAAATGAAATTTCTGAAGAGATAACGGAAGTTATTATTTTAGGAAATTCTATTTGTGATACTGATTGATGATTTTATAAAGAATTAATTTTATTATTAAAATTCTTTAAGTCTTCTCCAGAATTTATTATTTTGTATCATAATGAAGAAGAAAAACAAGAAAAGCTAATTAATCTTTTAATTCTTGATTCTGTTTATTTTACAGATTTAAGTAGAGAAAAAAAATTAATATGAAAGAAATATAGCGAATTTAAATAAAGTATTTTATACTTTATTTTTTTTATCAGTTTTCCCAAAAATTTCTTTAAAAATAACAAAATAAAGTGTAAAAAAGTTATATAATTATAGTGATTTAAATAGAAAAATAATAGTTATAATAAATGATTTTTTGATTTAAAAAAAACATTAATGATTTGTTGTAATTATTATATTTAATAAGTGTTTTTGTTGTTTTTTATGTTTTTAATATTTAAAACAAAATACTAATATTAAAAAATTTTTAGATTTGAGAAATGAGAAAAAAAATGAAAAAAAAACTTCTTTTTTTTAATGTAATTTTACTTTCTTCGTTGTTTACTTTTAGTAATTCTTTCTTTTTAGAAAATAAAGAATTTAGTCAAAGTCAAAAAACGATTGAAAATTCAAACGAAGAGATATATAACTCTAAAACATTTAGTGAATACATTAAAGCAAACGAAACAGAGGGAAATGTAAACGTTACTATTGAAAAAGATATAGATTTAAGCGATTTTAAAGATAGTTCTTTAAATCAAAGTACTTTTTCAAATGACTATGCTATTCATGGTTATAAAGATGTTACTATTAATTTTAATGGACATAATGTCTTTAATAAAACTTATCAACCTTTATTTAGTAAAAAATCTGGTGAATTTACAAAAAATAATCAAAAAATTATTAGTCAAGTAAAATATGATAAAGATAATGGAGTAGCTAACACTCCTCGTATATCTTTTTATTATTTATATTGATTTTATGATATTGATAATTTAACATTAGAAAATGCTAATTTTATTAATGTTCCTTTTTTAGCATATGATATCGAACATTTAACTATTACTGATTCTTCTTTTAGTAATACTAATGTTTCTAATTTATATTGAGGTTCTGTATTAAATTATTCACCTCAACCTGATTTAAATGAACAAGAAAAATTTATTGGAGTAGTTGCGGATCAAATAAATAATGTTGATTTTAGTAATTTAGCTTTTTCTAATTATTATATTGGTCAAAATATTTATAATTACGACAGTATTAAAAAAGTTGGTCAAACAACAATAGCATTGTTTTCAAGACTTGGTAATGATGAAAATTCTAAATTAAATTTTGATAATTTAGCTTTTTATAATATTGAATTTTCTTTAAATGAACGAGGAATTCAAGTTAACCAAGACGTATCAATGAATTTTGGAATTTTTCAAAATTTAATCGGAAGTTCTAGTTTTAATAATATTTATTTTGATGAAATTAAATTTATTTCTAATAATGATACAAATATTAAAGGTAATAGACAAAACTCTTTAATTTCTTTTGATCAAGAACCAATAAACATAACTGTTAATAATATTTTTGTAGGAAGAGTTTTTACTTCAACGGTTTTCTTGAGCGAGGAAACAAAATTAGTTAATTCCACTTGAATAATGACAATGTCATTTATTTATTCTGATATGCATGATTTTTCTAAAAGATTAAATTATGGAAAAGTTAGTGGAAAAGTTGATAAAAGTAAAATCACATTTGTTAAATATTCTGAAGACAAAGAAAAAGAAGAATTATTTAATGCAGGTTTAAGTAGTAAAAATAAGATTAATTATTTTGTTGAATCTAGTGAAGAAGGATACAATAGTATTTCTTTTGAAAAAGCAACTTCATCATCCTTTTTTAACAAAAATTTTAATAATGAATTTTATTTTTTAAATAGTGGGGAGCTTCCAGAACCAATTATTTTACCAATTACAGAAGGTGCAAAACTAACTAATAAATGAAGTAAGATAAAATTTGAAGGAAGATTAAAACCTGGTTTTGTTCGTATAAATGATAATTTAAAAGTACTTATTGAATTAGATAGAATGGAAAGTAGTGAAACTGCTAATGCTGATACTTTAGTAGTTATCTCTCAAGAAGAATATTCATTTAATGAAAAAATAGATTTTAAATATAAAAAACCTAAAAAAACAAGATTACAACAATTTTATTTAAAAGTTTCTTTAAAACAAGGGAATAATGTTATACCGCTTAATAATCCTGTTGCTTTAGAAGTTACACCTGTTCCTTCTTATTTATATCCAACAATTATTACTGCTATTGTTCTTATAATTTTAATTATTCTAATTATTATTATTTTATTCATTACCTTTATGGTTAAAAAAGGAAAAGTTGCTACTGCTGAAAATAGTGAACTTTCTGAACGTTTTAATCAATATCATTACGATTTTGATGAAATCGATGAATTTTATGCAACTTTATCACTTCCTAAAACAGCAACACATGCAAAACTTCAAAAAGTTTACAATAAAAAACTTAAAGAATTTTTAAAAGGAAATATTTCTAGAGAAGAATTTGATCATATTCATACATCTTATTTAGCTATTTCTAGTTATATTGATTCTGAACAATATGCTTATGAAGAAGGAGAATACTAATGAAGAAAAAAATATTAATGAGTAGTTTATTGTTAGGAACAATGATTACATCTTCATTAGGAACAACAATAATTTCTCCTAAACATCTTCAAATGAATAAAACAACTACAGAAACTAATGAAATTATCACTAGTAAAGAATTTGTTCAACAAATTAATAATTATGATTGAGAAAAAAATGATAATCTTTATACTCTTGAAAGCGATGTTGATTTTTCTGGTAGCGAAGAAGCAATTTCTCTTGAAGGGACAATAGATAGTCATAAAATAATTGATTTTAATGGTCATACTATTAGAAATGATGCTGTCACTAAAGGATCAAAATATTATGCAGATTATAGTGCTTATGGATACAATGACGCTTTACAAAAGAAAGACAGTGTTTTCAGTTTATTAAATTATGTTGAAATTGAAAATGTTAACTTAGAAAATATTCCTTTCTTTGTTTATTCTTCTTCTAATTCAACATATAAAAATATAAGTATCAATAATTATAAACTTAATCATCTTTTCTTTGATTTAGATTCTTCATCAAAAGAAGAGGATTTAGGAATATTATTAGCAACATCAGAAAACGATATTTTAGAAAACATTGTTGTTAAAGATCTAAATATTAATAATTTAATTTTTAAAAATGCTATTAATGATTCTAGTTATGTTGTAAATTTAGGATTAATCGGAAAAGCAAAAGGGGAAATTGTTATTAACGGATTTTGATTAGAAAATGTTAATTTTACTTATTTTTTATTATCAAATAATAATAATTCTTATGGTGCAAAATGATTTTTTTCTCCATTGATTGCTGATGCTAAAGGAACAACTTCTTTAGATATAAGTAATGGTTATTATCATGGAATAACTTTTAATGCCTTATCTCCATTTTTATTTTCAGAAAAACATTATGCTTTAGTTGCTAATAATATTGGGGCATCAAAAATAAATATTGCAGACATTATGATGGAAAAAACTTTAATTTCCGATTTTTATGATGGTAAAGATACTAATTTTGGATTTGCTACTTCATCAACAGCATTAGTAAATAGTAACAATGTTAGTGCGGAAAATATTTATTTTGAAGAAGAACCAAATAGCAATCTTAACTTTACAGATCCAAATGGAACTAATATTAATCTTTCGATAGAAAAAATATTAACAAAAAAATTCCAAGATATTACTTTACAAAAAAAACTATTTGATGATGTTCAATTTATGTATCTTCAAAATGAAAATTTTCCAATAGTTATTAATAAATCAGTGAAATTTATTTTATCAGAAAGTAATGTTAAAGAAAATCATCTTTATACTAATTCTTATCAATTAACCTATAATAGTAAATATCTTTTTGATAATTCTTTAAAAGGAAAAAGTGTTGTTATTCAAACAAAATCTGGAAAAACTATTTTAAAAGAAACACTTGAAGATAATAAAACTTTAAGCTTTAAAATTTCAAAAGAAAAAACTTATTCTATTGCAATTATTGATGAGGAAGCAAATGGAGAAATTCAAAAAATAATTTTTTGACATTCTAATCCACTTGCGATTGTAATTACCATTATTATAATTATTTTAATTATTGGATTAATTCTCTTTCTATGATTAATGTTTATTTATAAAAAACGTTCTGATGATACAAATTACCTTGAAACTTTCAATGAAATGTTAAGTACTGAAATTCAATTACTAGAAGAAAATGGAACTAATCATAAAGATAACTTTAATGATAGTTATGTTGATGAATATGATAATTATGATGATGTTTATACAAGCTATGAAGAAGATCTTTTTCAAGAAACATTTATTGAAGAAGACTAATCAATTTTTTTAAATAAAACTTTAAAATAAATTAAGATAAAAAACTCAGAGTAATTTTCTCTGAGTTTTTTTATTTTAAGTAAATAAAATTTAAATATTAAATTTTTTTTGTATAATGTTTGTATGTTAATGGTTTCTTTAAAAGATAAAATGTTTAAAAGCGAATTTATTGGAAAAAAGTTTTTTAGAACTTTTTTAATATTAAACATTTTTATAATTTTTATGTCTTTTCTTTTCGCATCTTTTTCTTCATGGTCTGCAATCATGTTTGCAGTTGGAGAATTATTATTATTCATTACAATATCAATTATTACTATCAATTTTTATAAGAAATATAATAATGATTTTTTTCTTAAAAGAATGGAAATTTTTAATTTTACTAAAAATAAAATAAAAGTTTATTTATTTAAACTGAGATAAACATTTTTTCCGCTTGAAATATCAAGTGGAATTTTTATTTTTAATATGAAGTATGATTTTGGGAAATTTACCTTATTATAAAAATATTTTTCATAAAGTATAAGGAAATGCAATTCCTTGAAGATATTTTAATTTTACTCTTTATTTTTATTTCATGTTTATGGAAACAATTCTTATTATTTGATTTAATTATTTTCTTTTACATTTTATAAAAAATGTTAATTTTATTTATGCTATTGTTATTGTATTTTTTATTTGAGAACTTTTCTTTGGAAATTTATTTATTGTTCGAATTCATTATATGGATTTATCATGAAAAACACATTCTGATGAATTCATTCCTAGAGAATTATATCCTTCTTGAGGTTTTAATGAAACAGAAGGTAAAACAACATTTCCTATTGTAAAAACGACAATTAATAGTATTTTATTACCTTGAACAAGTTTTGGGGTTATTGGTAAGTCTCTTTCATCTGGTGGTGATAAATTATTGTCTCAAAAACATTATTGAATGGATCTTTTACATAGTTCAATATTTTAAGGATATCAACCAAATTGATGACTTAGTAACTTTCAAATTACTCCGTTTATAATTTTACCGATGTATATCTTATTGCCTAAATTAAAATTTAGTTTAAAAAATGAAAATCGTTAAATCATATAAAACAATTAATAATTAAATTTAATTTCTAATAAAAAAGATTAATTTCTTTAAAATGTATATATTTTATTATTTGATAGGGGTAAAAATATTTTATCTCTATCAAATTTCTTTTCCGAGAATCAAAAACAAAATACAATCATTTTAATAAACTAAAATAGTAAAATTTTAGTTTAAAAATTATTTTACGTCGCATTAAATATGCGGCGCTTTATTTTTTAATATTAATTAAAAGAAGTTTTATAATAAATAATAAAAAAGCTTGGAGGTTATTTCTCCAAGCATAAATTTTCTTATTATTCTTTAATTATAATAAACTGGGATAGAGATTTTTTCAACTTTATAAAGCTAATTTTCTCCTCTTGCTTCAAGAGGAGTTTTATTATCTAAGCACCCTTGAAATCTTATATTATTATAGTCATAAATAGCAAAATCTATCATAGAACTTAATTCTTTATAATTTAAAATTTCTTTTGACTTTAAATATTCTTGTTTTAAAATGGAAAAGAAATATTCAATCGGGCGATTATCTAAT